>JBFYZJ010000023.1:0-9222 GCA_041309565.1 Candidatus Krumholzibacteriota bacterium | reverse complement strand
TCCAGCAGGTTCCCGTCATCGGAAGCTGCCCGGGCTCGGTCGATTGGACGATCATTCCCGCGGCGCCGCGAGCGGCGATCTCCTTCATGATATCGGAGCGGTGCATCCAACGCCCGCCGGGCATCGGCTCGTCGATGACGAGCGCGAACCTGCCCTTGAGGGCATCCCCGAGGCGGTCGAGCTCGACGGGGTTCCCGTGCAGCGCGTCGACGACTTCCGCCTCGACGCCCCCCGCGGGGGTCGACGGCGTGTTCGCGAGCGCCATCGCGTGCATCGCGAATGGCCGGGGGGACGTAATCTCGCACCGGAACGGCCCCCTGAACCAGCCGGGGAACTCGTACGCCTCCTGATGAACGCGGCTCAGGCCGTAGCTCTTCATGAGCTTCTCGGCATACTCGAGCGCCCGATCGCAGCCGACGGTGCCCGAAAGGCGGCTGCCGATCTCATCGCATAGGTAGCGAAGGGTCTCGTTCGTCTCGCTCGCCGAATAGACCGCGCCGGCGACGAGCGCGACACGGTCCTGCCTCGAGGCCGGCGCCCCCCGAGCGGCTTCCGGCTTTCCCTTTTCCGCGCCGGCCGCCGGGCCCGCGCCGTGCATCAGGAGAAGAAGAGCGGCCGGCGCTACGATCGCCGCCCTCGGCAACACATTGAAGATATGCGACATCGATGGCTCCTTCCCTTTGTCGAAGAATCGAGCGTGACGCCCTATTCTAACGAATGAACGGCCAAGTTGCAACCCGTTGGAGATTGGAGGACTTTCTGCTATAATTGTTGTGGCTTCCGGCCCGCCGAAGCCTTACTTTACCCTTAGATTGCGCATTTCGAGCATCGATACGACATCACGATCCGCAAAGGAGAACGCTCCGCATGAAATCCCACCACCTGTTCCAATTCACGATGGCGGCGGCGATTGCGTCGCTATTCCTTCTCGCCGCGGCTCCCGCGTCCGCCGAAAAGAGCGACGACGAACGAATCGCCGAGATCAACAAACGGAACGCCGAGCTCGGATACGAGTGGACGGCGGGAAAGACGTCCGTATCGGGGCTATCGGCCGAAGAGAAGAAGAAGCTCCTCGGGCTCCTGCCGATGCCCGCGGGATGGAAAGATAACCGCCCGGCGCTCACGGCCCCCACGGGCGCCGTCTACGCGACCGCGTTCGACTGGCGGCAGAACTACGGGGTGAGTCCCGTGACGAACCAGCGATCGTGCGGCTCGTGCTGGGCGTTCGCCGCGGTCGCCCAGCTCGAATCGCACACGATGATTTTCGACCAGCGGCTCGAGGATCTCTCCGAGCAGCAAACGGTCGACTGCGATCCGTGGGGGGGCGGGTGCGACGGAGGATGGGTGCCGTCGGCGCTCGAGCTCTTCGTATCCGACGGCTGCGTGACCGAGCAATGCTACCCCTACGAGGTGCGGAGCGACAAACCGTGCCGGACGTCGCTGCTCGGCTGCTCGATCGTCTCGAAAATATCCGACTTCTCTCCGGTGACGAACAGCGTCGACGCGATCAAGGCGGCCCTCCAGACCGGCCCCGTTTCGAGCGCGTTCTATGTGGATGACGATTTCTACGACTACAGGAGCGGCTGCTACAACAACGGGACCGTGACGGCGGACGTCAACCACGCCGTCCTCATCGTCGGCTGGGACGACAACCAGTGCAGCGGCCAGGGCGCGTGGATCATCAAGAACAGCTGGGGAGAGGGCTGGGGCATGGAGGGCTTCGGCTACATCAAGTACGGCGTCTGCAACATCGGCTCGTACGCGTACCAGATCGTCTACCAGCCGACCGACGTGCTCGTTCACCTCACCGCTCCGGCAGGCGGGGAAATCTGGAACGTCGACGAGCAGTACGACATCACGTGGTACACGAGCCGCCAGACGCCCGACTCGATCAGCATCCTGCTCAGCGTCGACGGCGGGGCGAACTACGACCACGTCGTCGCGAACGGTCTCGCCGGCACGGCGACCTCGTACGGCTGGACCGTGCCCAACATCCCCGTCAACACGGCCCGCATCAAGATCATCGCTTACTGGGGCGGCGATGAGGGCGGCTACGACATGAGCGACGAGAATTTCGAAATCAAAGGCGCGCCGTACCGGTACGTCTCGAAATCGGGCGGAAACGTGTTCCCCTACAGCCTCCCTGCATGGGCCGCGACGACGATCCAGGACGCGGTGGACGCCGGCGTGCCGGGAGACACGATCATCGTCGCCGGGGATACGTACAATCAGGCGATCATCGTCGAAACCGCCGTCTATCTCTACGGCGGCTGGAACGGCGATTTCACCGTCCGCGATCCCGAAACGTACGTCACGAAGATTCAGGCGGGAGGCAGCCTCGTCAGCTTCATGAACGTGTCGAGCGGCCCCTGCGGCATCGAGGGATTCGTGCTCGCCAACGGATCGGGCACCTACCTCCCGATGCCCGCGAACGGCATCTACGGCGGCGGGATTCTCAGCTATCAATCGTCGCCGGTCATCAGGAACAATCGTATTGACTCCTGCGGCGTCGCGCCCGTCCTCGACTTCAGCGGCGGCGGCGGCATCGCCTGCTACGGCGGCACCCCCCTCATCGAGGGAAACGTCATCGAAGACTGTCTCGCGCAAGCCGGCGGCGGCATCTATCTCTACGAAACGGAAGCGACGATCAGGGGGAACCGCATCGCCGGCTGCCGGCCGGATCCGGAATACGGCGGAACGAAACACGGCGGCGGCGTTTACGCGCTGCATTCGAGCGTCGCGCTCGAGGGAAACGTCATCGAGAACAACGACGGGTACCGCAAGGGCGCGGGCGTCTATCTCTTCCTGAGCCCCGCGACGATCGAGGGGGACACGATCGCGCTCAACGACGGGCTCGACGTGGGCGCCGGCATATGCGCCGATCGCTCCGCGCTCACGCTCTCGCGCGCCTTCGTGAAGCAGAACACGAGCCCCTCGTTCGGTGCCGGCGTCTACGCGCGAGCCTCGGCCATCGACGTGTCGAACTGCGTCGTCGCGCTGAACCGCTCGAACGTCATCGGCGGCGGCATGTACGCGGACAGCTGTTGGGGCGGCGTCGAAAACAACACCTTGGACCGGAACCGCGCCGCCTACGGCGGCGGGAACATGTTCCTCGCGGCGAACCCGTCGCTCGCCGTCGAGAACAACCTGTTCACGTACGGAACGAAGAACGGCTTCCAGGCGAGCAACCTGACCAACATCACGTTCCGATACAACAACGCCTTCGGCAACTCGCCGGTCAACATCGCGGCGCCGGGAGCGGACGCGACGAACACGAGCAGGAATCCGCACTACGCGGACACGACCTCGTTCGACTATCACCTCCTCGTGCACTCGGGGGGCATCGACACGGGCGATCCCGCGGCGCCGGCCGATCCGGACGGATCGCGCGCGGATCAGGGCGCCTTCGGCGGCCCCGAGGCGATCATGGCGGCGCCCGAATACGTGAAGTGGCTCGACGCCGCGGCCGGACCGGACACGCTCTCCTTCTATCTGGCGTGGGGCGCCGTCCCCGGCGACGTCGCCTCGTACGCCGTGTACGCTGATACGGCGAACGGCTTCGCGCCGGACGAGGCGAACTTCCTCGCGAGCGTCACCGCGCCGGCATGCTCCCTCCTCCTTCCCATGCCCTTGGGGCTTCGCTGCTACCGCGTTTCCGCCGTGAACGCAGCGGGCTACGGCGGCGGATACTCGGAGCAGCTCGCGGTGAGCGGAACCCCCAATCTTCCGCCGGAAGTGACCGTTGTCTATCCGAACGGCGGGGAAATCCTCGAGATCGGCGACACGATCCGCGTCGAGTGGACGGCAACGGACGACGACGGCGTCGATTCGGTGAGCGTCTACTACTCGATCGACGCGGGGCAAACGTACGAGCTCGTCGCGCACGGATGGCCTGCCGACTCGTCATACGCGTGGATCATCCCGCCGTCCCTCTCGGATTCATGCCTCGTCAAGGTCGTCGCCTACGATCCGGGGCTTTACTATGCGGGGGACGCGAGCGACTCGCTCTTCGCCATCAGGAACAAGACCGGCGTGAACGACAAGGATGACGGCGACGGTCCGGCGCCGCCCGCGTTCGCGACGGCGCTCGAGCAGAATTACCCGAATCCCTTCAACGGGACGACGTCGATCTTCTACTCGATCGGCGAGCGCACCGACGTCGAGATCGCGATCTTCGATCCCGCGGGGCGCTCCATCAGGACGCTCGAGCGGACGGTCCGGGCCCCGGGGCGCTACTCGGTGATCTGGAACGGCACGGACGGCGCGGGGCGCGGCGTGGCGTCGGGCGTGTATTTCTGCCGCATCAAGGCGGGCAAGGTTTCCCAGACCCGCAAGATCCTTTATCTGCGATGACGCGCGGGGCCGGGAGACGAGACGCATTGAAACGAAAAGTCGAGTACTGCAAGCATAACATCGGCGAGGAGGAGCTCCAGCGCGTCGAGCGCGTCTTCCGCTCGCTCTTCCTCACGACGGGGGACGAGGTCAGCGAGTTCGAGCAGGGGCTCGCCTCCTATCTCGACCTCCCCTCCACCGTGGCCGTGACGAGCTGCACTGCGGCGATGCAGCTCGCGCTCCTCGCGGCCGGCATCGGGCCGGGGGACGAGGTCATCACGTCTCCCCTCACCTTCATCGGAACGGCGAACAGCGTCATCATGGCGGGGGCCACGCCCGTGTTCGCCGACGTCGACCGCGCCACGGCGAACATCGATCCCGCGGCGATCGAGGCGGCGATCACGGAACGCACGCGGGCGATCATGCCCGTGCACCTCTACGGACAGATGTGCGACATGACCGCCATCGGCGACATCGCGCGGAAGCGCGGGCTCGTCGTCGTCGAGGACGCCGCTCACTCGCTCGAGGCCGAGTGGAACGGAAAGAAACCGGGGCACCACGGCGACTTCGCGTGCTTCAGCTTCTACGCGACCAAGAACATCACCTCCGGCGAAGGGGGCGCGATCTCGGCGCGGGACGCGGCGAAAACGGAGCTCCTGCGGAAGCTCCGCCTCCACGGCTTCAACAAGAACGCGCAGGAGCGCTACTCGAACCATTTCGAGCGGTACGACGTCGACATCCTCGGCTGGAAGTACAACATGGATAACATCCATGCGGCGATCCTCGTCGAGCAGCTCGGGAAGATCGAGGGCTTCCTCGCGCGCCGCGCCGAGATATACGATCGCTACGCGGCGGCGTTCCGCGGCGTCGACGGCGTCGAGATCCACGCGACGAGGCCCGAGGCGCGGCACGCGTGCCATCTCTTCACGATCCTCGTCGACCGCGCGCGGCGCGACGGGATCCTCGAGGAGATCCAGAAGCGCGGCGTCGGCGTTTCCGTGAACTTCTATCCCGCGCACCTGATGACGTATTACCGCGAACGCTACGGTTATCGACCGGGATCGTATCCCGTCGCCGAGGATATCGGCGCCCGCACGATCAGCCTCCCGCTCTACCCCAAGCTGACGGAGAAGGAAATCGATTACGTCGTGAAAACGGTGATCGACGTGGTGAAGGGACACTGACGCCGCGTCGCGCCGGGAGATCGCTCGTCAGCGGATCCTGACTCGATACGTGATTCGTCCCGTCGCGCCGCTTTCGAGCGTGTAGGGAGCGAGCCGCGAGAGGATCACGCGCAGGGTGCCGTCGGCCGCCATGAACATCGCCTCGTCGGCGTCCAGCGGGTCGGCGGTGAGATAGACCGGGACGCCGTCCTTCACCCACTCGATGTCCCTGCCGGGCCCGAACGCCCCCGGGACGAGATCGACCGAGGCCGAAAGCGGATCGATGATCTCGATCTCCCGCACCCCTTCCGTGCCGGGATTGGTGAACGTGATCGAGTAGGTCATGGTATCGCCCGGATGGGCCTCGGCGAGATCCACCGCTTTGGCGAGATTGAGCAGGCCGCTCGCCTGCGCGAGCACGAGGAGCCGGTCGAGAACGGTGACCTCGACTTCGATCGCCGTGCCGGAGAGCGTCTGGCGCAGCGTCACCGGTATCGACGTGAGGGTGCCCGCAGGCGTCTGCGCCGGCACGAAGACGCGCATGACGATCGGCACCACGGCGAAACGCGCCGAATCCGGATCGAGCGCGAGGTCCGCGGCGGTGAGCAGCGAATCGCCGGCGCTCATCGCGCCGTTTCCGTCGTTGTCCCGGTAAAATGCCTCGATCCACCCGGCGGGCAGCGTGGCGACGATCGACGCCTGACCGCTCGTTCCCGCCGTGATCACGTGCGGGAAATCGACGAACGTCCCGGCCGGACAGCTCAGGTTGTTCGCCGGCGCGATCGCCGGCACCCGGACGTCGGCGAAATCGACGCGGAGCGTCTCGCCGGGCGCGGAGGCCGGAAGCGAAACGACGTCGGGCGAGAGCGAGATCATACCGACGGGCGTCGTCTCCGCGATTTCCCGCGCCACGCCGGCCGGCACTTCGAAGAGATAGGAGCTCGATCCGTCCGTCAGCCGGACGAGCGGGCCGCCCGGATCGGAAAGGGTGACGGTGACGCCGATCCACCCCTCTTCGCCGGCGTCGAGCAGGCCGTCGTGATCCTTGTCGTTGAACACGACGCCCGTGACGAACGAGCTCGTAGCGACCTCGAGCGTCACCGAGTCCTCGAGATCGCGCGACAGCGCGACGCCGTCGATGATGATCGGCGTCCGCATCGCGGCGCCGGCCGGGATGAACACACGCACGGTGAACACGAGGAATTCGCCCGGATCGATGACGCCGACGAGATACGGGGACGAGTGATCCCCCGAGCCGTCCGAGAGAACGACCGAGCCGGCGGGCCATCCGGCGGGCGGGCTCCACGAGACGCGGAACGAGTCGGGGTATCCGCCGCGGTTCCAGAGCTCGAGCACGGCGGTCACCTCCGTTCCGGGGCTCCCGAACACGAGCGCCCTGCCCCCGTCTCCCGAGCCCGGAGGCGCCGAGTCGAACGCGCCGTCCCCGTCGATCACGAGGTCGGCGCGCGGCGGCGGATTGACGATCACGACGGCGCGCACGCTCTCGACGTTGCCCGCGTCGATCGTCGAAACGACGTCGAGCACGTAGTCGAGCTCCCCGGCCGCCGCTTCGTACGGAATCCGCACGGCGAAGCTGAGAAGCGCCGCCCCGCCCGGCGGGACGGAGGCCGTCAAGTACGGCGACGCAAAATTCTGCAGCGTGGCGGTGTACCCCGGGATCGTATTCCAGCTCACCCGGTAGCTCTCGCTCTCGCTCCCTTGATTCTGGAGCTCGACGGTGAATCGAACCGTTCTCCCGGCGGTCGTCGTCTGCGAGGAGGAGCCTCCGTCGCCGGTGCCCGTCCCGCCGAACAGCTCGTCGCCGTTCCCGTCGATGACGGCGTCGACGACGCGCTGCGCCGCGACGACGATGCGCCCCCGCACGCTGTCGACGAAATAGCGCTTGTTCGTCTTCACGCCGTCGACGACGACGTCGAACGTCCCTCCCGGGCAGCCCGCCGGCACCCGCACGGTCAACGTGTAGCTCCCCGCCGTGACGCGGCGCATCGTCGACGTGGAATCCCCGATGCGGACATCCCAGCCGGGGGGACCGTTCCACCAGACGTCGAAGAGGTTCTCTCCCGATTCGTTCTGGACGGTGATCGCGAACGTGACCGTGTCCCCCGGCATCGCCGTTTTCACCGAGCTTCCGCCGAGGGCCGTACCGAGGTACCCGTAGACGTTGTCGCCGTTCCCGTCGATGATGAGATCGATCTCGTTTCCGCTCGAGACGGATATCGAGGCGGTGACGCTCTCTCTCACGAGCGCGGAGACGGACGAAACGGCGTTGAGGATCGATTTGTAGGTGTCGTACGACGCCCCCGCCGGCACCGACACCACGAGCGTGTAATTGCGCTCGCTGAACGGCGCCATCGTCGGCGTCCGCCACGGAAGCGCGCGATCGGTAGTGCCGTCGTTGACGCGCGCCGTCCAGCCGGCGCCGGGGCTCGTCCACGAGAGCGTGAACGAATCGGCGACGGCCCCCTCGTTCTGGAGCACGAAGGGGAACGAGATGACCGTCCCCGCCCTCGCCGCGACGGTGATGGCGCCGCCGAGGCCGGCCCCCGTGGGATCGATGATGCCGTCGCCGCTCCCGCCGATGATCATGTCGACCTTGGGCGCCAGGACGCGCGTGACCGCGCGCACCGCGTCCTTCTTGAGCGTGTCGGTGAGCGATTTCGCGTACACGAGATTCGTGTAGTCTCCCCCGACGAGGGAGGCGGGGACCGTCACGCGGAGCGCGTACGACGCCGTGCTCCCGCTCGCGATGAGCCCCGTGCTGAAGGCCCGCGTGCGGACGAGCGCGCCGTCGAGCACGGCGGCGGTCAGCGGGGAGGCGGCCTTCCAGTGAATCCGGAACGAATCGGCCTGGACTCCGGCGTTGAATATCTCGAGCGCATAGGTCACCTGCGAGCTCGGATTCGTCTCGCGGTACGAGATGCCGCCCCCGCCCGCGGGATCGATCACGCCGAAGCCGTTCGAATCGATCACGAGATCGGGGAGGAAATCGGCGGGCACGACGTTCGTGCCGAGCAGCACGCTGTCGTATCGGTTCGCGAAGCTCCTCGACACGGCGTCGACGACCGTCGAATAGCCGGCGACGGCCGCGCCCGGGGGAACGATCAGCACGACCTCCGCCTGAATCCTCGATCCGGCGGGGATCGCGGGCGTGTCCCACGGAAAGGCGTAGGTCGAGCCGTTGTAGCGGACGGCCGCCGTCCAGCCGGCGGGAGGATTCGCCGTCAGACGATAGGAGTCGGCGACGGGTCCTTCGTTCTCGATGTCGACGGCGTACGAGATCGTGTCCCCCGCCTCGCCGCTCGCGATCGAGGAGCCGCCGGCCCCCGTCCCCACGCCGCCGAAGAGATCGTCGCCGTTTCCGTCGACGGCGAGATCGACCCATCGCCTGAAGACGAGGGAGACGTCGTCGATATACGTCCACGTCTCGTAGAAGTTGTTGAAGCTGTTCTCCTGATAGAAGTAGAGCCGCACCGTCTGCCCCGCGTAGGCGGTCATCGAGTAACCGACGGGCACGGCGTTGTCGTCGTCGAGCCAGCCCGAATCCTTGAACAGGTGGTTCGCCTCGGCGAACGAGTAATCGATGACGGTCGCCAGCACGGCGTTGCTCGTGTTGCGGATCTGCATGCGGAACGGATCGTAGAAGTTGCCGTCCCAGCCCTGCTGGCGGAACTTGAAAAAGAGATCTGCCCGCGAGACGTTCGCCGGA
>JBFYZJ010000022.1:0-3945 GCA_041309565.1 Candidatus Krumholzibacteriota bacterium | reverse complement strand
TTCGCCGGGAGGCCCTGGAAGACGCAGGAGCGCGTCCGGAGCATCGTCGACGGGCTCTATCACGACGGCCGCGACGGCCTGTGCGGCAACGAGGACTGCGGGCAGATGTCCGCGTGGTACGTGCTCAGCGCGCTCGGGTTCTACCCGGTGACGCCGGGATCGGACGTGTACGTGATCGGCGCGCCGCTCTTCCGAGAGGCGTCGATCGACGTGGGCGGCGGGAAGCGGTTCGTCGTCAGGGCGAAAGAGGTCTCGGACGCGAACATCTACATTCAGTCGGCGTCGCTCAACGGGAAAGCGCGCACCGAGTCGTTCGTGCGCCACGGGGACATCATGGCGGGGGGCGAGCTCTCGTTCGCCATGGGATCGAAACCGAACACGTCATGGGGTGTAGCGGCGTCGGATCGCCCGCCGAGCGCCATCACGGACAGCCTCATTCTCCCCGTTCCGTACGTCGCTGCGGGCTCGCGGATATTCTCCGGAACGAACGAGGTCGCGCTCGCGTCGATCGTCGAGGGCGCGCGGATATTCTACACGCTCGACGGAAGCGCCCCCGGCCCGGACGCGAGCCTCTACGGCGCGCCGGTCGTCTTCAGGAAATCGGGAACGCTGAAAGCCGTCGCCGTGAAGGAAGGCTTCCCCCGGAGCGCCGTCGTGACGGCGGAGTTCCGCAGGATTCCGGGGGACCGGAGCATCCGCCTCGCCGCGCCGTACAGCGGGATGTACGCGGCGGGGGGAGACCTCGCGCTCGTCGACGGGCTGCGGGGGCCGCTCGATTTCAGGACGGGGCTCTGGCAGGGCTATCAGGGAGTGGATCTCGACGCGGTCGTCGATCTCGGCGGCGTGCGGCGCGTGAACCGGATCACGACGGGCTTCCTGCAGGATCAAGATTCATGGCTTTTCTTTCCGGAAGCGGTGGAGTACTCTCTCTCGAGCGACGGGACGCGCTTCGTTCCCGCGGCGCGGTTCGCGCCCGGCGCCCCGCCGCGCGAGGAAGGCGCGCGCATCGAGAATTTCGCGTCGGGTGTCATCGGGAAGAGCGCGCGCTACGTTCGCGTGCACGCGAAGAACATCGGCCTCTGTCCCGCGTGGCACCGGGGCGCGGGGAGCAAGGCCTGGATCTTCGCGGACGAGATCGTCATCGAATAGGATGGTGCCATGGTCCGTTTCGCGTTCCTCGACTGGTTCTGGCTCGTGACCTTCGTCGTGCTCATGATCGGGAGCGGCGCCCTGTTCTACCGGCTCGGCAAACGCTCGGAGGCCGATTTCTTCCTCGCGGGGCGCGGGCTCCCGTGGTGGCTTCCCGCCTCGTCGGTCTACGCGACGCACACGGCGACCGACACGCCGATGTGGGTGTCGGGCGTCGTTTACAAGCACGGCCTCGCGGGCCTCTGGTACGGCTTCTTCGCCGCGTGGTGCGCGGTGAGCGCGTTCGTCTCGACGAAGATCTTCCGCCGCTCGCTCGCCTACAGCCAGGCCGAATGGCAGACGATGCGCTACGGCGGGATGCCGGCCGAGCTCCTGCGCGGGTGGGTCGCGGGCTGGCAGGTGTTTCTCAACATGTTCATCCTCGGGTGGGTCGGCATCGCGATGGGGAAGGTCTGCCATTTTCTCTTCGGCTGGCCGCCGTGGATGGGGCTCACGATCTTCTCGGCCCTCTGCGCCGTGTACGTGCTCGCCGCCGGCTACTGGGGCGTCGTGATGGCCGACTTCCAGCAGGGGATCATTTCGTTCGTGGCGATCGCGTTCGTCTCGATCTGGGGTATGTACGCCGCGGGCGGGCCGCACGGAATCATCGACAAGCTCCAGGAATTGGGCAAGGGCCACATGCTCAATCCGTTCGCGTTTTCGGGGCTCACGACGGGGGATTTTCCCGTCGCGTGGTTCGTCACGATGCTTTTCATCGGCATACTCGGCGGATTCGGCATGGCGACGGCGATCGACTGGTTCCCCGAAGCGCAGCGCATCCAGTCGGCGCGGACGGTGAAGGACGCCTCGTGGTGCATCTGGGCCGGGCAGGCGCTCGTCGTCACGCGGAACGCGCTCTGGGCGGCCGCCATTCTCGGATTCTTCGTGCTCTACCCCGACCTCACGCATGTCAAGGACTACGAGATGGCGTGGTTCCGGCTCGGATTCGAGACGCTCCCCGTCGGGATGGTCGGATTCTTCTTCGCCGCGATCGTCGCCATCCATCTCTCGACGATCTCGACGCACCTGAACCTCGGCGCCGTCTACATCACGCGCGACCTCTATCACCATTACATCAATCCGAAGGCGGACCAGCGGAAGCTCGTGTGGGTGGGGCGCGTCGGCACGGTCATCCTGCTCGTCGGATCGTTCATATTCGGCTCGATCATGGAGAACATCACCGAATGGCTCATCTTCGCCCTGTGGATCATGGCGGCGGGTGTGTGGCTGCCCGGCATCCTGCAGGTGATCTGGTGGCGCTTCAACGGCTGGGGCTACCTCACCGCCTGGGTGTGCAACCTCGTGTTCTCGTGGCTCGTCGTGTGGGTGCTCCCGGCGTTCGGCGTGCTCCCGCACCTCAAGGATTACCAGCAGTTCTGGCTCCTCATGCTTTTCGGTGCGATCGTCTTCATTCCGGTGACGCTCCTCACGAAACCGGAGAGCATGGATCATCTCGTGAAGTTCTACGTCATGTCGCGGCCGGTCGGATGGTGGGGGCCGGTGCGGCGGGAAGCGGAGCGGCGCGGGCTGCTCTAGAATCGGCGGCCGCCCGCGGGAGGCGCGCGAAAGGAAGCCATGCCCTTCATACGAAGACAGTGGACGCCGAAGGAGGCGGACGAGTGGACGCGGGAGGACACGATCGCCGTCATCATCTCGCCGATCGTGTACGTTCTTCTCATGGTCGGCACCGCGCTGAGCATGCTCGCGATGTGGCAGGGCTTCGTGATTCTCGCGGCCGCCGTGATCCTCATGCTCGTGATGATATGGATCATCAACCCGAAGCTCTCCTCCATATCGGATGAGTACGAGAAGAAGCAGAAGGGATACATCGAGGAGCTCGAACGCACGATCAAATGGGAGGAATAGCGTGGGGAACGAACTCAAGATGGTGATCGGGATGTCGCTCGCGTACGTGACGTCGTTCGCGGGGCTCCTGCTCGCGTACTATTCGTGGCGGAAGCATCACCGCGGCGGGGAAGCGGGGAAGTGACATGGGCGGGAAAGCGCTCGGCATATTGTTCCCCGCGGGGGTGTTCATCTTTTCATATGTGATCACGTATCTCCTGTACCGTCATTTCTCGAAGCGCCAGGACACGTAGATGAGAATCGTCGTCGCGCTCCCGTACGCCCCCTGGCCGGCCACGAAGGGTACGGACCGGCTCATCCTGAATCTGCTCGCCGGGCTCGCCGTGAACCACGACGTCACGCTCGTCGCGATGGCGCTGAGCGGAGGGGATCTCGAGCGGCTCCGCGAGATCGAGCGGCCGCGCATCGCGGTGCGCGCGATCCTCGCTCCGAACAAGCGCGGCTTCATCCACCGCGTCTATCACAAGCAGATGAACATCTTGAAGGCCGCGTTCCTCGGCCTTCCCCTGCAGGTCAGCTACGCGGCGCCGGCGGAGCTCCTGCGCCTCATCGCCGGAACGGCGGAGGAGCGCGGCGCCGACCTCGTTCTCGCGTCGTACTGGCATCTGTACCGGCTCCCGGGGCTCGTGAAGCGCGCGAAGCTCGCGCTCGTCACGCACGATCTCGATTTTCTCGTGAATCCGGCGCGGCTCGCCGCGATGAGCGGCGTTTCGCGCGCCGCGGCGGCGCTCCGCCTCAGGGGGCTCGAGCGCATCGAGCGGAAGGCGTACGGGCGCTACGAAACGATCCTCACCGTCACGCCGTCCGACGCCGAGACGCTCGCGCGGCACCCGCTCGGCGCGGGAAAGGCCGTGTATCCGCTCCCGCTGGCGCTCGATCTCGCCGCGTTCA
>JBFYZJ010000021.1:0-3563 GCA_041309565.1 Candidatus Krumholzibacteriota bacterium | reverse complement strand
CGACGGGGGAGTGGACCGGCGGGTCGAAGGCCGCCGTGAATATGAGCTCGCCCGTCATCTGGCAGGACGATCTCTCCCGGGAGGAGTACGTCTACAGCCTGAACAGCGAAGGGACGGCGCGGCGGATAGACGAGATCGCCCGCGAGAGCGCGCCGCGCGTGTTCTGGCGGCAGAAGGGGGCGATCGCGTCGCGGTACGTTCCCAAGCTTGCCGCGGGGGCCGGATTGCTCCCGCTCCTCTTCGCGAGCCCGCTCCTCTTCGTCCTCGTGCCGCTCGGCTTGATCGGCAGGCGATGGCTCCGGGAGCATCGCGGCGCCGAGCTGCTCCTGCTCGCACTCGGATTGTTTCCGTTCCTGTTCTATTCGCTCTTCCGCGTCGAGCTGAGGTACCTCGTGCCGTACCTCCCCGTTTTTCTGCTCTGGGCCGGAGCCGGATGCGACGCGCTTCTCGCCTGGTTCGCCGCGCGGGTGTCCCCGCGGCGCGCGGCCGCCGGCGCGCTCGCGGCGCTCGTGTTCCTGGGCCTCGCGCCGTACACGGTCCATCGCTACACCGTCATGGGGAAATCGCAGCCGCTCGAATGGAGGGAGATCGGGCGCCGGATCGCGGCCCGCCAGTCCCCCGCGACGCGCATCCTCGCGCACTCCGGCTGCTCGATCAGCTACTACGCGGGAAATCCCGAGGCGACGTTCATCCCGTGGACCGACGCCGCCGGGCTCATCCGCTACGCGAGGTTCCACGGGTACGGGTGCCTCGTCGTCGACGAGGAGTACTTCCGCGCGGCGAGGCCGACGCTCCGCGCGATCCTCGACGATCCGCCGCCGGAGCTGCGGCTGCTCGACGAGTTCAGGAGCGGAAACGGAGGGAGAATTCTCGTCTATCGCGTTGAGCCGTCCCTCTGACGCGCGCCGCCGCGCGAGCCGGAGCGCTCCATTCGGCTCCCGTTCATTCCCGCCCGCTTCCCGCCGTTCCCCGCCGTTTCCCGTAATTTCTCATCGTTGTGAATAGTTCTTGCTTGTTTCCCCTCCGAATAAGCGGTGTTTGCAGCTCAGGAACGCATCTAATTCCTATTGTTCGAATGAGTTATGGGTATTTTTGCGCTCCGGGCAGCGGAGGGACGGAGAGCCGGGATTGGCTGCAATCTTGCCGACTAGAATGATTTTTGGCGGTCGTTCCGCGTGGGATGGACTCCCCCTGCGGAGGATCTCAACGCGTCCGCGCGGCGGATCCCGGGGCTTCCTCTGTGCGGCGGCGCTCGCCGTCCTGTCGCTGTTTGCCCCGATATCCGCGGCCGCCGACTCCGACGGCCTGACAGTCGAGTCGGTCCTGTGCTCGTTCGACGTCGTCGCGCCCGGCCAGGCGGACGTGCTGCTGCAGGTCTCCGTTACGAACACGAGCGCCGCGAAAATATTCGTCGAAACCGTCGCGCCGCTTTTCACGAACGTCGTGTTCAACGACCGCGCCGCCGACTACAGCCTGTCGAGCCCCGTCACGGGCTGTCTCATCAATCCCGGCGCGGTGCATGTTTTCAACCTCTACATCGACGTGAGCGTCTCGGCCCTGACCGACGTTCCGATACGCGTCGCCGCCGCCGCCGGCGGGTACCGGCTCGACAACGGCGAGACGGAGAGCGATTCGGCCACCGTCGTCCCTCACACGTGGACCGTGCTCTCCGAGCGCATCCAGGCGTTCGCCGCGCTGTTCGATTCGCGCCTCACGCCCGAGCGATCGGACGACAGCCTCATCGCGGTTGTCCCGGTCGAAATGGTGCCCTTCAACTCCGCGCATTACTTGAACGAAGGGGCGCCGATCGCCGATATCCCCTTCGAAACCGGGGCGGCGTACCGGCTCGTGTTCCAGATCAATCCTTCGATGGATTGGGATTATGCGCCGGCGCTCCCGGGAAAGGGATCGATCTCGCTCGCGGGATCGGGGCGGGGCTTCGGGCGTGCGGCGGCGCCGGCTCCGGGCGTCGTGGAGCTTCTCCTTACGGACTCGCTCGTTGCCGACCAGTTCACGGACGGCATCGACGTCGCCGTCGGGCTGACGAAAAAATCGGACCCTCCGACGCCGTGGAGCATGGTGTCCGATCCGTGGGCTGATCCGCGCGTGGATCCGGGAGGAACGGCGGAAACCGGAAGTCTCGCGGTCTCGCTCCCCGGGGGCGCCTCCATCGACTGCGTCGACGGCGCCTCGACGTGGGAGCTGAGCGAATGGTGCGAGAAGGAGCGATACTGCTTCTACGAGACTTGGTTCCAGGGCGACCTCGGTTGGGAGCACGGGGATACGGCCGACGTTTCTCTGCGCCTCGAGGGGGAGCCGGCGCCCATGAACCTCGAGCCGCTCCATGTGCTCTTCAGGCTCGTCGACGACGACACGATTCCGCCGGCGTTTTCCGATTTCAGCCCCGAGATCGTTCGCGCCGGGGAGAGCTTCCACGTCTCGTGCAGGATCTCGGACGCGAGCGGCGTGTACGACGACGGCAGCGGCTCGTCGGGCCAGGGCGTTTATCTGCTCTGGGATGACGACGGGAGCCTCGCCGACGACGCGAACACGATCGAGATGTCCGCGGCCGGCGGCTATTACATGACCGACGTCGAAATCGGTCCGCGCAACGAGGGAGACGTGATCCTGCTTTCGGTGCGGGCCTGCGACGACGACGCGGATGGAGGAAGGATCGATGATAGAACATGCGGCATGAGCGAGACGCACACGGTCCAGATCATGGGCGTCGTCTATCTCGCCGACGAGCCCGGATCGCTCTATCCCGCCGCCGCGTACGCGGGGGAGGAGGGCGTTTCGATTCACCTCGAGCTGAACAATCCCAACGCGCGGGAGCTGACGCTCCACATGACGTCGGCGGTGACGTTTTCCGACGGCGTGCGCGTCGTCGCGGGGACCCTGCGAAACGAAACGACGATTCCGGCAGGCGCGTCGCATTTCCCCGTGTCCTTCGATGCGGTGCGGGTGCCCGCCGATTTCAACGCTCCCGATATCGTCGATCTCAGGCTCGATTTCGCCGGCGCGTACAACGCGCTGCCGTTCAGTCAATCGTGGATCGCCTCCGAGGGCAACCGGCTCGCGATCATGAAGCCGCGTCTTCTGATTACGGCCCGTCCCGTGCCCGCGGGGAACGTCCATCCCGGCGACGCGACGGTCGAGCTCATGCGGATCGAGGTGCTGAACGATTCGCCGTCGGACGTCCTCGTCGACAGCCTCGTCGTTTCGAACGCCACGACGGGCGGCGGCGACGTGCCGCTGAACGACGCGGATATCGACCGGCTCGCTCTGTACGCGCAGGCCGGCTCCTTCGCCGCGGCCGTCGACGGTTCCGGCGACAGTCTCGCGCGCGGGGCGGCCGCGGCCTCCGGCGCCGCCGAAACGGACGGCGCTCCGGACGGGACGGGCGCGCTCGTCAGGATGCTCCTCCCGACCGATCGTCTTCTCGCGAGCGCGCGTTTCGTCGACGGGAACGCGCGGTTGCGGTTCTCGAGCGGAGAGCCGGTGCCGGCGGGCGCCACGAGCTACTGGTTCGTCGTCGCGGACGTCGATTCCTTCCTCGCGAG
>JBFYZJ010000020.1:0-15178 GCA_041309565.1 Candidatus Krumholzibacteriota bacterium | reverse complement strand
ACCGGGCCACCGTTCCCGAGTGGCACGAATCCGAGATCATCAGGATCCTCACTCCCTCTTTCCGCGCGCTGAAAAGCGTGAAGAACTCGTCGTCAGTGATGGGCCCTTTTGCCCCGATGTCGTGCGGGCAGATGCACTCGTCGGTGCCGTCGGGCTCGTCGCCGTCGAGATCGGGCACGAACGAGCCGTGCCCCGAGTAGGTGAATACGAGAAGGTCACCCTTTCTCGCCGTCGAAACAGCGGTCTCGATCGCCTCGCGAATCGCCTCTCCGGTCGCCTGCTTATCGAGCATCTTCCGCACCTGGAACCCGCGGCGAGCGAGAGCCGCCGCCCAGTCGTTTGCGTCGTTCACGCATCCGGCGAGATCGCTCCCCGTGCCGGGATAGTCGTTGATCCCGATGCACAGCGCATACTTTCCGCTCATAGCCGAACCTCCTCAGTTCAGCCGGGAGCATAGGGCGGAATCGGCTGATCGTCAACGGCAACAACGGAATAGTTGATCCTCTCAGTCGCCGCATTGACTACAGCCTCGGCGCGGGAGTATAATTGCGGCAAAGAAATACAATTCACTTCAATCGAACAGCATGGTCGTCGCTCACCGCTCGTCACGGGCGACGATCCGGGAAGAAAGGCGGCGTCATCATGAAGAACGTACCGGCTTGTCTCATTGCGATCTGCCTTGCCGCGTTCGTGTGTTCAGGCTGCAGCGATATCGGCAGTCCCGAGGCTGATAGTGAGCTCTTCTCGCTGAGAACGGCTCGGGCGGCGGGCGCCGGCGATCCCCCGCTGTGCGCTCATGCGGTGAACCTCATCGCCGGGCGCTCGCTCGATATCGGCACGGTGCGGTGCTGGATCAAAGGGGATTCTCTGCACATTCTCTACGCCGCCGAGGATGGATGGCTGCTGGGAGAGACGCAGCTCGCGGTCGCGCTGTCGCGCGCGGACTTTCCCCTGACGAACAAGGGGAATCCCAAAATCGGGAAGTTCCCCTTCAAGAAGAGCTTCGACGCGCCGGTCGCCGAAGCGCATTACTCGGTTGATTTGGAGGAATACGGCCTGCACGACGCCGGCACACTGGTTATCGCGGCGCACGCGGAGGCCGTGCTTCCGTCGGGAAGCGGCGGTATCGAACGGGAAGAAGGCGCGTGGGCGGAAGGAGAGCGGTTCGTTCGCGGCGCAGATGCGGGAGAGGGCATGATCGAGAGACCCTCGGCCGCGAAGGGTGGAACCACCGTGATCCTCGAGGAGGATCTCGAGGCCGGCGGCAACTGGGCGATGTATTTCACGGCCGACGCAAGCGAGATAAAGGTGAACGAGCTCGTGATCAACGAGGTCTTTTTCACCGGATCGTGCGCATCGAGCTTCTATTTCTACGACCAGTTCGTCGAGCTCTACAATCCCTCGTCCGACACGCTTTATCTCGACAACATCATCGTGACGAGACAATCGCAGGTCAAGGATCCCGATATGGAGTCGAAGGACTACGTGTTGGCGCTCTACGCCTTCCAGCTCAAGGGCACGGGGAAACAGTACCCCATCGCTCCGGGGCAGTATGCGGTCATCGCCGCCGACGCCGTCAATCACAAGCAGTGGTGCGCGAACTCCCCCGATCTGTCGCTCGCGAATCCGGATCTGTCGCACGCGCCCGGCGAGCCGTACAAGCTCTACGAGGCTTTCAACGCGCTCGGCAACGATTACGACACGCCCGGGGTGCCGAACTTCGAAAGCGTCATGCCGGGAAAAACGACGGATTTCCTGATCAACCTGAGCCATAACGCCGTTGTCATCGCCGAGGGGGGGGACTATCCGATCGACGAGGGCAACTATATGCGCATCCCGATCGACAAGGTCATCGACGGCGTCGAGTACGATTCGAATCCGTACATCACGACCAAGGAAATGACGGTGCGGATCGACGCCGGATACGCCGGAATAGGGATCCCGAAGTACAGCGCCCAATCGGCGGAGCGCGCGACGGCGGGGCTCGATACGGACAACTCGACGTTCGATTTCGTCGTTATCCCATACCCGACGCCGGGATTGCAGTACGCGGAATAGCGGGGGGCTTCACGCCGCGCATTAGTTCGGGTGATTGAGATCCCGATCGAGATCGATCAGGCTCTGCTGGCTCGCCTTGATCGCTCCCCGGACCGGTTGATCGAGGTCCATGATCAGCCACATCATCGATGCGATGAGAAGCGCGAAGATCAGCGGCATGATTCGCGCGCGCTGCTTGTTCGCCCCGAAATAGAATCCCGCGAGCCATATCGCGATGGCCGAGCTGAGGAAGAGCACCGGATAGATGGGGACGGGAACATGATTCCTGAAAGCAGCCACTCTTTTCGTGTTGATGTCGAACATCTCGTTCAACGACTCAAGAAACAACGCGACCACGGGGCCGGGGTTCTCCCTCGCCGCGCCGGTCGCGCGCGACCATATCGAATCGTGCAGCTGCTTTGTGCGGGCCATGAACTCCGGGAGCCTCTCCCTGGCGTCGCTCCCGAGGCCGGCGATTTCCGCTCGAAGCGCCGCATATTGACGCAGCAGCTCTTGAAGCTCGGAGCCTTGAGGCTCCGGCAGCGTCTGCGCCCTGAGATACGCGGTTCCTATTGCGTTCGCCTCTTCGATCACGAGCTGCCGCCGCGCTTCGTAACGGTCCGACGACATCATGTAGGTAAATCCGAGCATGAGGGACATGAGCGTCAGCACCGAGCCCAGTATGAGGGCGATATCCCCCTTTTCGATGCTCTCCGATGAACCCCGCAGTCTCCTCTTCCTCCATCGAAAGCCGGCCTCCTCAGCCGCGATCAGAAGGGCGAAGATAATCAAGCCGGCCAGCAGCGGCTCCAAGCGATAGAACGCGTTTTCCGCCATGGTTTATGATGCCTCCCCGGTGAATTCCGCGTCACATGGTAGCCATTGATGCGCATGCCGGTCAAGATCGAAACCGGGTTGGCCAAAGAGCTGCGCACGCCGGAATGTTAAGGGTTGCCGATTCTACGCGGATTGTGATAGTATGGCGACCATGAATAATCGAATGCGCGTATGCCTGTTGCTCGCGGCAGCCCTAACCGTCGCGGGCCTTGCCGCGGGCGCCCGCGAGGCGCGCGCGGAATCGCACCATCCCGTCAACCTCACGATCTTCTACCCGCTCGGCACGAACCAGGATCCCGCGGTCTCCACGAACTTCCGGCTGAGCCTTGTGTACGGCCGCGTGGGATCCCTGAGCGGCGTCGATCTCGGCGGTATTGTGGCGCGCGTGGACGGGGATCTGAGCGGCCTCCAATTCGCCGGGCTGCATTCCGGAGTCGGCGGCGATTTCACCGGCGCGACCGTATCGGCCGGCGTCAACTACGCGCGCGGGGACGCGCGCGGCCTCCAGGCGGGATTCGTCAACTACGATCGCGGTCTCTTCGCCGGCCTGCAATACGGGTACCTCTTCAACTTCGTCGAGGGCAGTGTCCGAGGCGTCCAGATTTCCAGCGTTTTCAGCCTCGTCGACGGCGACGCGCGCTTCGTGCAGATCTCCGGCGCGGCGAGCGCCGTCGGCGGCTCGTTCCGCGGCGTCCAGATGGCGGCGGCGGTCAATCACGTGAACGGCCGCATGACGGGAGTGCAGATCGCGGGCGCGAACATGGCCGCGGACGCGGTGGGCGCCCAGGCGGGCCTCTTGAACGTCGCCGGCACCATGAAGGGCGCGCAGATCGGCATGGTCAACCTTTCGCGGGAGCTCGACGGCGTGCCCGTCGGGATGGTGAACGTGACGGGCGGGGCGGAGGTCGACTGGATCACCTGGGGCTCCAATCTCGCCGGCGTCGCGAGCGGCGTGCGCACGATCGTCAACGACTGGTACTCGATCCTCTCGATCGGCGCCGTCGATATGCTCGAGGACGTCAACGAAACGGCCTTCATCGGGTGGCATTACGGCCGCCGACTGAACCTCTCGCGCGGCTGGTCGCTCGGCGCGGATCTGGGGTATCTGCACATCATCCCGCCGAAGAACAGCGATCAGGTCATTAACGAGCGGGAGCACCCCGCGCTTCAGGGACGCTTTCTCGTGGAGTGGCGGCACGGCAAGACGTTCTCAGCCTTCGCCGGAGGCGGCGCGAGCGGCGTCTGGGACGCGTACGACAAGGACGCGGACGTCAGCGCGGAGCCGCTCTTTTTCGCCGGCGTGTCGTTGTACTGACGACGGCTCTCTACCCCGCAGACTTCTTTGCGTCACGGGAAAACCCCTGTCTTGGACGCTCTCCTCCGCAAGCCCGTCAGGCCGCAGCCTTCTTCTTGCTCCATACGGCCCAGAAGAGGGCCAGCAGCATGTTCGGCGTAACCATCAGGGCGCTGAACGCCACCAGCGGCGTTTGCACCGCCGGGTCGGGAAAGGTCTTCAAGGCGATGAGGAGACACAGGGCGACGTTCCTCATACTGGTCACCGTCGCAAGGACGGGGCGAGCTTCCTTCTGCCGTCCGGCCATGAGCCATCCCGTGATCATGGTGAGAACGATGAAGAGGAGCATGTAGAGAAGCGCCTCTTTCCCGATCGCGTTCATGGCTTCCTTCCGATCGCCCCTGAGGAGCAGTATCACGGCGACGAAGAGGGCGACGCTCACGATCCCGAACAGCTTCGACAGCTTCTCGGCCTGACGCTCCATCCGGCCGCCCACGAGCATTCCCGCGACAAGGGGGAGAAGGAGGAACACCACGATAAAGAGAAGAGCGCGACCATAAGGAACGACAATTGAGGCGTCCCCGGGGAGGACAAGCGTCAGGAGGAGAGGAGAGAGAAATACCGCCAGAAAAGACATGAGGAAGGCGGAGCTTCCCGCGAAGAACTTCTCCCCCTTCACCTTCGTGGTGAATTGAAGCGCGCTGAGTCCGCCCGGTGTGCAGGCGAGGATCAGAAGAGCGGTTGCCGCCTCCGGCTTCCATGGCAGGACTTTGACGAGCGCGATCCCGATGATCGGCACGACGACGAAGTTCGCGAGTAGTGCGCGAAAGAGAAGCCCCTTCGATGCCAGCAGGGATCGCAGGTCTTTCATCGTGGCCGTCATGCCCACGCTGAGCATCGACGTGATCAGGAACGCGAACATCAGCGCTCTCGAGAGCGCATCCATGAGAAACACGATATCCTCCTTCTTCCGCGCCCGAGGACGATCGGTGCGCCGCCTCGGCGGACTTCGGCGCTAGCGTCTCCGCCCGCCGCCGGACGGCTTGCTCCTCGTGCTGCTCTGCGAGGCGCGCTGATTGCCGGTCTGCCGCGACTGATAGTCTTTGTTCAGCTGACTCTGGGTGCCGGATGACGGCTTCGCGGCCGGCTTCGCCGCCGTTCCCGTGCTCGGCTGGGTACCGGCGCTCGGCTTCGTTCCGGCGCTCGGTTGCGTTCCGGCGCTCGGCCTCGTCCCCGTGCTCGGTTTCGTGCCGGTGCTCGGTTGCGTTCCGGCGCTCGGCTTCGAGCCCGCGCCCTGCGCGTCCCGCGTCCCGGCCGAGACCTCGCCCGTCTTGGGAGAGGCCGATCCGCCGCCGCCGGCGCCGGACCATTCGCCATTCTCGTCGCGCTTGTAGACGTTGCCGTCCTTGCCCGCGTAATAGTTGCCTTCCCCGTCCTTAACGACGAAGCCGCTGCCCTGATCGCCCTTGTAGCCGACTCCGGCGGCTCCCCCTGACGTCTGGAACCCGCCCCTCGTGCCGTTCGCGTTGCTGACGCTTCCTCCGCGGGCCCAGTCGTCTCCTTTCACCACGGCCGATTGGCTCCACGAACCGTAGGCGTTGTACCCTCCGCGCTGCCCCGCCCATGCTCCGGTGCTCGGATTGTAGGCGGTCCGGTATCCCTGGCCGCCGTAGGGACCGTAGGCGTAGCCGCCGCGCGAGTAGACCCCAGTCGCCGGGTTGTATTTGGCGCCGTAGCCGGCCCCCCCGTAGGGCCCGTGAGCGCTGTACCCGTATCCGTAGGGGCTCGCGTAGAAATGAGCGTGCCCGTAGTACGGCATAGGCATGGGCCGGGGCCCGTAGCCCCAGTAGTAAGGCGGGTAATAGCCGTAGTAGTAGTGGTGGTGGCTGTATGCGGCCATGACCATCATGCCCATTCCGAACATCACGACCCCCGAGGACACCACCTCGCCGTTGTAGCCGGACGTGCATCCGCACGTCACGGTTGTGGGCGTGGATTCGTAGATGTAGACATAGGTCACGTGGTGCTTCGGCGACGCCGGCGGAATCGAGTAAATCTCCTTCGGAATCGAGTCGGCCACGACCCACGGCCCGGTCGCCGCCTTGCTCGTGAACCAGACCGCCTCGAAGCAGACGTAGTAGGTCGATCCCACGAGGAAGACGTCGTTCGACGTGTTCACCGCGTACTTCACCGTAGAAGTGCTGTCGATGGGTTGGAAGTCGGGCTCCCCGTCGTAGGTCACGACCGCTTTGGCCTCGCTGCGGTTGACCACTCCTATCTTGGGGATGGAGGCCAGCAGCACGGCGTCGCGCGCCTCATCGGTGCCGGGCACGGACGCGAGGATATCGGCGCTCGGATCGTCCTTCGGGATCGCGGCGAAATCCGGAGGAAGCGATTTCGTGGCGGCGGTCCAGGGCCCCGCGAGGTCCTTTGCGCGGAACCAGCGGCCGGCGGCCATGAAGTAGAAATTGCCGTCGCCTGAATGGAAGAAGAGCGTATTTTCCGAGTTCGAGACGGCGGAGAGCTTCGTGCCGGAGATCGCCCTGAACTTCGGCCGGCCTTCGGTGATGATCACCTCTCCGGGCGTTTCGCTCGTGAACACGCGCGGGATGGAAGACAGCTTCTTGCCCGGCACGCTCTTGCTCACGCGCTCCCAGGCCTCGTCCTTCGGAAGCTTCTTCATGTCGTCGGGCAGCTTCTTAGCCGCTTCCCAGGGTCCCTTGGCGAGGTCGGCGGCGGTGAGCCAGCCGTCTCGGTAGAGCAGGTAATTTTTCCCCGTCGCCTTGTCGCGGATAACGTCCCAGTTCGTATTGAGCCCGAACTCGAGCCCGGTTCCCTCGATCGGCGAGAATCGCGGCGCGCCCAGAAACCCGATGAGAATCGCCTCGCGGTCGCTGTAGAAGATGGGGGGAGGATCCAGGTTCACCGGGACGCCCTCATCCGCGGCCTGGCCCTGCTCGACGTAGGCGGCGACGCGGTCGAGCGCTATCTCCGTGCTTTCACGCGCGGGCGGCACCGAGCGGACGATCTTCTCGAGGGGCGCCGCCTGTTCCGGATCCACGCCCGGGAACCGGATCGCGGCGATCTCCGGCTTGTACATCGTGACGAGCCGCTTCTCGTGGTCGGTGACCGTCTTGGCCTTCAGCTCGACGACGCCGAGCGAAGGCTCCTCGGCGCCCTTCGGCTTCACGCTGACGGCGAGCCGCGCGAACAGCGTCGTGTAGTCGCGCCACTCGTCGATCTGCGGCTGATGCAGCGTGACTTCGTTGCCGTCGATCGTGTAGAGCCGCGGCCAGCCCTTGTCGAGCGGCCCGCTCGCCGCGTCATCGGTCTTTGCCTTCTCGTCCGTCCCCGCGCTGCAGCACGGTACACTCGAGACCAGCGCGACAATCAGCGCGATCGTGGCGAGAGCGCCGAATCTTCTGACACGGGTTCCCGCAAAGCTCGTGAAGAAGCGTATCCCGATCATTCTGCTGTCCTCCTTTGGCAACCGGAAATCATCGGTCCTCATTCTATCATGTCCCGTGACTTTTGTCCCTCGCCAGAATCGGCATAGCCTCCTCGGCAGGTTTGCCGTTCCGTATCAAATCCGCCATGATTTTCATGGGTCGATCGGCGTGTTTGAAGAACGCCTTGTAGCCCGCGCAGAGATAGTTCAACCCCGGCTCTCCGTCCGGCGTCTCGATGAGGCGGTTCTTCGGGCATTCGCCGTTGCAAATGTGCAGCACGTCGCATTCCCGGCAATAGCGGGGGAGTGTGTTTCTCTTGTCCTGCCCGAATCTCAGCTGCTTTTCGGAGGCAACGAGCTCGATCATGGGCGTTCGCAGGATGTTTCCCAGGCGGTATTTCGGTTCGACGAAATGGTCGCATGAATAGAGATCGCCGTTGTGCTCCAGCGCCATGCCGAGGCCGCACGTGGGGCCGAAGATGCAGACGGTCCCCGCCATGTCGAGCCATCCCGCGAGCGCCCCGTCGAAATTCAGGACAAACGTTTTGCCGACGTCTCTCTCGACCCATTCGTCGAAGATCTCGATGAGGAAGCGACCCCACTGGTCCGGCCGCACGGACCGGTCCGTGACTTTGTCCCCTTCCTGGCAGCCGCTCTCGTTGTCCCGCTCGACGATGGGGATAAACTGGATGTAGTGCGCGTCGAGATCGTCCCGGAAGAAGCGATAGACCTCGAGCGGGTGATCGGCGTTCTTCGAATTGACCGTGCAGAGGACGTTGAACTCCACCTGGCGCTTCTGGAGCAGCCGGGCGGCCTTGAAGACCCGGTCGAAGGTTCCGCGGCCTCCCTTGTCCTTGCGATAGAAGTCGTGAAGCTCTTTGGGGCCGTCGAGGCTCAGGCCGATGAGGAAGCGATTCTCGTGAAAGAACCGGCACCACTCGTCGTCGAGGAGAATGCCGTTGGTCTGGAACGTGTTCTCGATCCGCGTGCCGGGCTTGCGGTACCTCTTCTGAAGCTCGATGGACCGCCGGAAGAAATCGAGCCCCATCAGGGTCGGCTCGCCTCCCTGCCAGGCGATGGTCACGTCGGGAACGTTGTGGGCTTCGAGGATCTGCCGGATGTAGGCCTCGTGAACGTCGTCCGGCATCCGGAACGCGCTCCCGGGATAGAGCTTTTCCTTCTTCAGGAAGAAGCAGTAGTGGCAGCGCAGGTTGCAGGCCGACCCCGTCGGCTTGGCCATGATGTGAAACGCCCGGGGGGCATCAGCAGTGGGCATCGATCTTCCTCATTTCCCGCTCGCCGTCCTTCTCACGTATGCCTCCACCGCCTGCTCGATATTATGGAACATTCTCTCATAGCCCAGCGCGGAAAAAACGGGAGAGCGTTTCACGACTTCGAACGCTCCGGGATTCCACCCCGCCACCCAGAGGGTGATGCCGAGCTCCTGCGTCTTTTCCTCGAGATTCATGAGCAGTTTCAGCGCCGTGTATTCGATGATCGGGACCGCGCTCATGTCCAGCAACAGCACGCGAGGTTTGACCTCGTCGATGAGATTCTGCAGCCCGTCGCGGAGCCGCGGGGCGCTGGCGAACGTCATGGCACCCTCGCTCCGCACGATCAGCAATCCCGGAAACGTCTCGTCCTCGGGGTGATCCGCAGATCTCGGCCGGAAAATATCGGTTCCCGGCTTGCGGCCGAGGGCATAGAGCGGCGGGTGGTTGGCGATGTAGGTCAGGGTGATCAACGAAATCCCCACCGCGACCAGTATACCGTTCAGCGTGCCGAGGATCACGACGCCGGCACAAGCGGCGAGGGCCCACGAGAACTCCGCCTTCCTGACCTTCAAGATAGCGCGGAACTCGGCGGGCCTGATGAGACCCAGCGTGGTGACCACCACGACGGCGGCCAGCGTGGCCTGGGGCATCAGGCTGATCACGGGGGCAAGCAGGAGGAGGACCGCGAGCACCGTCACGGCCGTGACGATCTGAGCCATCTGGGTCCGGGCGCCGGCCTTATCGTTCACCGCGGTTTGAGAGGTTCCGCCGCCGGACGGCATGATCCGGAAAAAGCTCCCCGCGAGGTTCGCGGCGCCGAGAGCGATGAGCTCGCGATTGGCGTCCGGCTGCGGCTCGCCGTGCTTCACGAAAGCGCGGCCGGCCGCGATCGACTCGGTGAAGGCCATGAGCGCGATGCCCAGCGCTCCGGGCCATAGCTTCCCGATCAGGGCGAGATCCGGGAGCGCGGGGGAGGGCAGGCCCGGCGGAATGGCGCCCGCGAGCGCGACACCCGCCTCCTTCAATCCCAGAAGCGCCGAGGCCGCGATGCCGAGCACGACCGCGCAGAGCGGAGCGGGAATCCTCCGCAGGAAACGCTCCATGCCGAACATGAGCGCGAGCGTAATCGCCGCCAGCAGAACCGTCGGGACGCTCGCGTCGGGCACATGCCGGAACATGGAGAGGACATTGTGAACAATCGATCCTTTGGCGAAATGGACGCCGAGCAGCTTGGGGATCTGGTCCACGATGATCACGATGCCGATACCGGCCTTGAATCCGGTGAGCACCGGATCGGAGATGAAGTATGCCAAAAAGCCCAAACGCAGGATGCCGGCCAAGAGCAGGAAGGCGCCCACGAGCAGCGCCAGCGTAGAGGAGGCGACGATCAGGTCGGTCGGGGAGCCGTCCGCCGCGACCATCGCAAGCTGGGCCGCGACGAGGATCGCGATCGTCGAGGTGGTGCTCGAGCTGAGGGGCCGCGAGGAGCCCAGGATCGCGTAGATCACGAGGGGGATCAGAGCCGTGTAGAGCCCCACCTCTATCGGGAGCCCCGCGATGGCGGCGTAGGCCATGGCCTTGGGGATGACCACCGCGGACGTCGTCACTCCGGCGATGAGATCGAAACGCAGCCAGCTTCGCGGGTAGCCGCGCAGCCAGCCGGCGATGGGAAGGTACCGCGCCGATCGACTTTGTGCGTTGGGTACTCTTTCGCTCATCTTCCTACCGAAAGCAGAGTGCCGTATTCATACCCGAAATCCGGCGGCCCGGGTGTCGCGGCCGCCGCATTCAGCATAAACCCACATGGCCGCCGATGCATAGCTGATTCGAGCCGCGAGCTTTATCCGAATCGCTGTTCCCGCTAGTTCGAGCCGTTCAGATCCTTCCGCACCAATTCCAGCAGGGATTCTTCGCTGAACGGTTTCAGCAGAAAGCCCAGCGCGCCTCCGGCGAGCGCCATATTCCGATTATCGGCCTGCGGCTGCCCGGTGACGATGATCACGCGCATGGAATATTTCATTTCGCGCATCCTGCTCATGAGCGCGAGCCCGCCGATATCGGGCATGTGAACATCAACGATGGCGTAGCCGAGCTGGTCGGGGGGGATGGAGTCGAGAAACGACTGGGCTGATCCGAAATAGTCGGCGCTCATTCCGCGCGCATCGAGCAGCCGTTTGAGGGATTTGCCGAACGATAGGTCGTCATCAACGATATAGAAGTGAGTTGCCGGCATGTTTATGACTTCCTTTCGGCATCATTATCCGAAACGCGGCATGCAGCGTCTATAGGACCTTGGGGCAATAGGAGGATCGGGCGGCGGGCAAGGCGTTTGCCCGCACGCCGCGCGCACTCATGCGGATTCCGCCGTCCAGGCTTTCAGGGAGAACGAAAAGACCGCGCCGCCGGCCGGATTATTCTCCGCCCGAATCAGCCCGCCGTGCTGCTCGATGATCGACCGGCAAATGGGGAGCCCGAGCCCCAAGCCGTCTCTCTTCGTCGTATAGAACGGCTTGAACACGGAATCTATGTGCGCCTCATCGATTCCTTTTCCCGAATCGATGACGCTCACGACGACCGTGTCCGGCGCTTCCATGGTCGAGCGGATCGTCAATATCTTCGAAGGCATTCCCGCCATGGCGTCCAGGGCGTTCGTTATCAAATTCAGGAGGACTTGCTGCAGGTGGATGCCGTCCCCTTTGACCATAGCGAGGTCCGTCTTCAAATCCAAACGAACCGAGACTTCCTTCATGCTGACGGCGCCCCGGACGAGCGCGAGTATTTCTTCGATGAGAGAATTCATCTGCAGCGGCTCGAGCTGCACGTCGCCCCTCCTCACCATTCCCCGGATTCTGCGGATGATGTCGCCGGCGCGCCTGGCGTCCTGGCCTATATCCGATAGAATCTCGCCGATGTTTTCATGTCCCTCCCCGAGCATTATCTTGGCGGCCGAGGCATTGTTCAATATCGCTCCGAGCGGCTGGTTGATCTCGTGCGCCAGGGAGCTGGAAACCTCGTTCATCGTCATAACCCGGGCAAGATGCGCCAGCTCGAGGCGCAGCTGCGCCATTTCCGCCTCATTCCGCTTTCCCTCCGTGATCTCCATTGTGGTGCCCATCATCCGGACGGGCGTTTTCTTAGCGTCCGAATACGATCGGCCGCGCGTCGAGACCCAGCGCTCGGCGCCATCCGGCAGGATCAAGCGAAATTCCCCCGCATAATCGATTCCGTTCACCAATGCGTCGCGCACCTCTCGATCCACCGTGCCGCGGTCGTCCGGATGAATTCTCCGGATAGTTTTCCGAAAGTTCACATCCTCCGCGGATTCGAATCCGAACAGCCGGCGCCACCTCTCCGAGCCCCAGATTCGATCGCGAACGATGTCCCAGTTCCAGACTCCGAGCTGCGCCGCCTCCGCGGCCATGGTCATTCGCTCTTCGCTCTCGAGGAGGTCGTTCGCCAATTGCGCGCCGCGGATTATGTCGCGGCTCAACTCGAAGCTCATCACCACGAGGGTGATCGAGAAGAAAGGGCTCATCACGATCGGCCAGTCGACTTTTCCCCAGACCGTGAGAGCGATGTCCGCCGATGATATCAGAATGAAGAGCGCGATGCTGCCGCCCATGGAGATCGCCCGCCACCGCTCGCCTCGCCGCCAGACGGCGATCGCGGCGTCCGCAAGGAAGATCACGAACAGCAGCATGCTCAGCTGGCCGAGAAGCATCCATGGATTCGACGCGCCCTCGGCGCCGGAGACGGACTCGCCGAGGAACGGAATGCTCCGCAGGCCGGTGATCTCGCGGTAGTTGAGATTCTGCTTCACGAGGAAATTGAGCAGCAGCGTCAGCGTCCGCGCGATGCAGACGGTCCAGGCGAGCCACTGCCGTCCGGCGCGCAAGTAGGATCGCACGAAGCCGACCAGCGTTACGATGAGCACCCAGATCGGAACGTGGCACCAGCGCATCGCCACGCCATATTGTTCGGGCGTCTCCGCCCGCATCATCAGCAATTCGCAGTAAGCCATGGCGGCCGTCGACACCGCGGCCAGGGAGAAGAGCAGATTGGCCCACGCCGCGTGCTTCTTGAACCAGATCAGCGCATGCACCGCGGCCAGCGTGAGGGACGCGGAGGCGACCATGGACCAGACGATGGTGACGATGCTCAGAGAGAGACCACGCTCCAGGGATCGCCGTTCATTGTTTCATGATCCACATGATGATCACGGCATAGCCCACGGCTCCCGCGACGAACGGCCAGAAGCGGCCTTCGTTCTCCTTCGGCAGCTCCGCGATCGCGCTGTTGACCACCACGCCGCCTCCCAGCAGGCCCTGGAGCGTGGCCAGATACGTTACCGGGATCGATGTCGACACGCCGATGATCCACCCCGCGAACACACTCCCCGTAAGGATCCATTTGCCGCTCCGGTCGTACAGCGCCCCATGCTCTCTCCGGAGGGAAAAGTCGGTGCCCAGGGAGTGGAGGGCCATAGCAACGGCGTAGAGAATCAAAAAGGACAAGCCCCGCCTTCCCTGATCCACCATCAAGTAGCTCACCAGGCCGGTATAAATGGCGAATCCCGCGATGTGGAGCCAATAGACCATGTCGCCCTTCCCCTCCATCACTCGTTCTTCCCGCCTCCGTTCCCGCGTGCTCGAAACCAGATGTTCCAGCCCGTACAGGAGGACGAAGCCCGCGAGGGCGGAGAAATGGACTCGATGCTCGGGGAAGAGAAGCCTGAGCCCCGCCGCGGCCTTCGAGAAGGCGTTCTGAGCTTCGGCCATTTCCGGCATGAGCTGGATGAAGGCATAGGCTACGGCGATTCCGGACGCGACGGAGCGCCACCTTCTTCGGTGGCTCTTCGCTCCGATATCCAAACGGCCGCCGAAAACGTATATGGCCGCCAGAAGAATCACTACGACCAGGGACGGAAGAAGCTCCATGGTCACCCCCCATGCGCTGCATCTCATGCTACCGGCAGGGGCCGGATATTCCCCGAAAGGCATTGTAGGGCGGGAAATTGCCGGCGGTCAAGCGCGAAGCCCTCGTGCCGGCGGGCTCGAACCCGATGCGGCGCCGTCTGTATGAGCCCAAAGTCTCATAGACAAGATTCGCCCCCGCCGTGATAATGACACCGATAACGGACCTAAGGAGGTTGTGCCTTATGAACTCTCGTCGATTTTTCGTATCGGGGATTCTCGTCGCGTCGCTCGGGATGATTCTCCTGAGCAGCTGCTCGACGTTCAAGGGCTCCCGTCAGCTCAGTATGGCTCCTTTTGCGGAGAACACCGGCGTCATGTTCGCGGAAGCCGCGAAGGTGAGCAGGCCGTTTCAATTCAAGAGCCTCAGGCCCTACATATATCTGCCGGAATTTCAGGCGAGTCGGGAGAAGGCCAAGCCGCTGCTGAGAGCGCTTCGGGGCGTCGTATACTACTCCAATCAGGTCGTGGCGATCGGGAACTCGAAGCTGTCGGACCAGGACAAGAATCGGCAGCTTGCGCGCTATCTCCAAGAGATGCTGAACTCCGCCGCCGATCAGGCGGCTCTCGACAGCCTGGGACTCGACAAGGCATCGGTCCAAACCGTTCTCACGAGCATACGCGACAGCAAGACGTACCTCGACGGCATCGGCGCGGCTGGACCGATCATCAATGCCATCGTCATGGCGATGCAGGACAAGCTGGACGAGCTCCAGCAGAACGGCGTTCCCGCCACCGAAGCCGGACTCGACCGCGCGATGGAAGCCGATTTCCACGAGACGCGGACGAACTACATGAATCTGAAAGAAACGCAGGCGCGGTCGATGCGCGCGCTGAACTTCCTCTACGAGGCGCGGATGGGCGATCGGGCGGCGCTGGATACGCTCCTGAGCGAAGATGCCTCGGTGAAGAGCCTTATCCCGTCGGGGCAGAAGGCGACGGAGAAGGAGATGGCGGCGGCGGAGCAGTATCTGCTCGATCGATTGGTGGGGATCAACATCGTGCTCCATCAGCTCGACTACGACCTCGCGGCCTACAAGGCGAAGCAGGATGAGCTCGGCGCATGGCGATACGAGATCGACGAGAGAATCAAGATCGCGCGAAACGCGATGGCCGTTTGGTCGCAGTCGCACCGGAATCTCGGGGCCGGCATACCCGTGCCGCCGCTGATCGACGTGCAGGGAATGGCCGGCAGTCTTGTCGGAGGCGCGGTGAAAACCGTTTTCTAGGCCGAAACTAGAAGTAGAGGTTGAGGGTCAGGCCCGCGGAGCCGAACCACGCGGTGTCGACGATCGTTTCGCCGATGTCGAAGTAG
>JBFYZJ010000019.1:0-2564 GCA_041309565.1 Candidatus Krumholzibacteriota bacterium | reverse complement strand
CGGGGATCCGCTCCAGGGCTTTTCCCACCAGCACTGCCCGCAGCTGCGCGGCGACGAGCTCTACCTCTTCGATAACGGCAACCGGTACGGCAACAGGACGAGCCGCGTCGTCGTCTACCGTTGCGATTTCGAGAGAAAGACGCTCACCTTCCTGCGGGACTACCCGGAGCCGAACGGCCTGCACCGTCCCACGCAGGGAAGCGTCCGCGTGCTCGACGAGAACCACATTCTGGTCGGTTGGGGCGGTGTGCTGAGAAGGGACTCGGGCAAGCCCCAGCGCGGGGCGTCGATCTTCGAGCTCGATACGGGACGGGAGGTCTTCGGCTTCGATCTGGACGCCGGGCTCGATTCCTACAACGCGAATCCGATAAAAGGCGACTGGATACGAAATTTCGAGGGCATCGAATTTCCCTTGTAATTATTCGGTAACTGCTGTATAATTAATCGGATGAAAGGTCTATGCGCCTCATGACCGGGCGCCGCAATCACGTCCGGGGGATTCATAGTAACGCGATCCGCTCGATGCTCTCTCCCGTTCCCTTTCAGATCGAGTAGCACAGCTCTGCCTCTTCAAAGGAGTGGCCCATGCATGCAGCAAGGCGATCGGCTCAAACGCACCATGAAGCTCCGCGGCGTTCCGCGTTTCGATGGACGCTCCTCCCGGCGATTCTCGTCGGTTTGCACATGTGCTGTTCCCTCGCGCTTCTTTCCGGTCAGGCGCACGCCGTGAAGGCCTGTCCGGAGCCGGTCGTCGTGACGCAGCCGGACGGCTCCGCGGTGACGATATACTTGAAAGGGGACGAGTATCTCCACTGGAACGAAGACGAGGCGGGATTCGCGATCATGAGGTCCGCCGACGGGAAGTCGTGGGTATACGCCCGCGAGGAGATGGGGCGGCTCACGGCGACGGATTATCTCGTGGGAAGCGTCAATCCCCTCTCGGTGGGCCTTGCGAAGCCGGATATCGCGAAGATGCGCGCCGCCATCCGGGAGATTCCGCTGCTGCAGAAGAGCGTCGACGCCCCGCAGATGGCGCCCACGGCGACCACGATGAGGAACCTCGTCGTGCTCGTCAATTTCTCCGATCTCGCGATCACCCGCTCGACGGCGGCGTACGACAGCCTGTTCAACACGATCGGATACACCTTCGACGGCGCCGCCGGCTCGGTGAAGGACTTCTACAACGAGACATCTTACGGGAATCTCGTCGTGCAGTCGTACGTGCAGGCCGCGGTGACGCTCGCCAACGGATACGCCTACTACGGGGGCAACGACGCGTACGGGAACGATCTGAGACCGCGTCTCATGGTCTCGCAGGCGCTCGCGGCCCTCGAAGCCCGCGGCTTCAACTTCGCGACGGTGGACGGGAACGGCGACGGCTGGGTCGACGGGCTCACGATCATACACGCGGGGGGCGGAGAGGAATACTCCGGGAACGATGCGAACTACATCTGGTCCCATCAATGGCAGCTGTCATCTTCCGTTATGTACGACGGCGTCAGGATGCAGGTATATCACACGGAGCCGGCCCGCAGGGGCTGGGACGCCTATCCGACCTCGCAGGGTATCACGAGGATCGGTGTCATTTGCCACGAGAACGGGCATTTCCTTGGGCTCCCGGATCTGTACGACTACGGCTACGACAGCGAAGGGGCGGGGAAATTCTGCCTGATGGCCGGGGGTTCCTGGAACGGGAGCTACGGCACGAAGCCGGCGCACATGAGCGCGTGGTGCAAGGCCGATCTCGGCTGGGTGACGCCCACGGTCATCACCGGAACGGGTTCCTACTCGATCGCCACGGCGGCGACCACCGCGCAGAGCTACAAGCTGCGGGGGCCGTTCCCGACGACGCAGTACTTCCTCGTCGAGAACCGGCAGGGGGTCGGATTCGATTCCGGTCTTCCCGGCACCCAGCGCGGTCTCCTGATCTGGCATGTGGACGAAACCATGTCCAACAACAACGACCAGACGCACTACCTCGTGGACCTCGAGGAGGCGAGCGGGACGCAGCACCTCGCGACCAACGTGAACAGCGGAGAGGACTCGGACTATTTCAGGTTGGGCACCATGACCTCCTTCGACGCGACGACGACGCCCAACAACCTGAGCTATTCCGGCGTCGCGCTCGGACTCGACATAGCCGCGGTGGGGGCCACCGGCTCGACCATGAGCTTCCTCGTGAATCCCATGCAGATCACGCTCACCGCTCCCGAGCCCGGCGAGGTGCTGGACGTCGGCGAGGTGTACCCGATCGAGTGGACGGTCGACGGCGTTCCGGATTCGGTCAGAATACGTCTCAGCATCGACAGCGGCGCGAACTACGACTACACGGTGGCGACGGGTCTCACGGGCGTGACGTCGTACAACTGGACGGTGCCGAATCTTCCGGTGACGACCGCGCGCCTGTGGATCATGGCATATATGAACGGGAGCCTCATCAGCTCCGACATCATGGCGGGCGACTTCACGATCAAGGGCAAGTACCGCTACGTCTCTCCGACGGGCGGCAACGTCTATCCCTACTCCCTGCCGGCGTGGGCCGCGTATGACATCAACGACGCGAT
>JBFYZJ010000018.1:0-2943 GCA_041309565.1 Candidatus Krumholzibacteriota bacterium | reverse complement strand
CCCGGGGCCGGTGCGATCTCACGCTCGTGCTCGCGACGGTTGCGCTCGTCGTGCTCGGGCTCATCATGATCGCTTCCGCCGGGCAGATGGTGAAGCTCCAGGGGGCGAGCGGCCCGCACTTCCATTTCTTCTTCCGCCAGCTCGCGCTCGCGGGCCTCGGGTTCCTCGGCATGGCCGCGGCGATGAAGGTGCCCTACCGGATGTATCAGAAGCACGCGTTCAAGCTGCTCGTCGCCGCGTTCGTGCTCCTCGCCGCGGTGCTCGCCGTCGGGACGAGGATCCGCGGCTCGAGTCGATCGATTTTCGATTTTCAGCCGGTCGAGGCGGCGAAGATCGCGCTCGTGATCTTCCTCGCCGCCAAGATCTCGGAGTGGGGGGAGCGCGTCAGGGATTTCAAACGGGGCTTTCTCCCCCTCGCCGGAACGGGGACTGCCATGGCGGTCATGGTGGCGCTCCAGCCGAACATATCGAACGCGGTCCTCATCATGATGATCACCTTCGTCGTGCTCTTCGTCGCGGGATGCCGGATGAAGCACCTCCTCCTCTTCGGCGGCGCGCTGCTCATCGCGGCGACGCCCGCCCTTCTCACGGTGTCGAAGGTGATCACGCGGTTCTCGACGTTCCTCCGGGGACGCGAGGGGAGCCCGGCGAATTTCCAGCTCGAGCAGTCGCTCATCGCGCTCGGATCGGGCTCGATCTTCGGCGCGGGGCCGGGGCGGGGGCATCAGAAGTACCGCTTCCTCCCGGACGCGCACACCGACTTCATCTATTCGATCGTCGGTGAGGAGTTCGGTTTCATCGGAACGATCGCCGTGCTCCTCCTGTTCGTGTTCATCCTGCGGCGCGCCGTGCGGACGGCGATGCGCGCTCCCGACTCCTTCGGATACGTCCTCGCGCTCGGGGTGGGGCTCCTCGTGTTCATGTCGGCGATCGTCAATATGGCGATGGCGACGGGGGTCATCCCGACGGCGGGTCTGCCGCTGCCGTTCATCAGCTACGGCGGATCCTCGCTCCTCGCTTCGCTCGCGGCGATCGGCATAATCGTGAACATCTCGCACGAGGGCAGGGAGCGTTCCGGGGGCGCCGGGCTGTTCAATCTTCGACGGGGAACGAAGGACGTGTACGCGAAGCGGGTTGAGCGCGCGTAGCGCGGAAAGGAACCGGTCATGAGAATCGTGTTCGCGGCGGGTGGAACGGGAGGGCACATCCTCCCCGCGCTGTCCGTCGCGGACGAGCTCCGCTCCCGGGCCGGCGGCCTGGAGACGCTCTTCGTCGGAACGCGCGCGGGGCTCGAGAGCAGGCTCGTGCCGGCGGGGGGGTACGAGATCCGTTTCATCGCGGCGAAAGGGGTGCGAGGGAAGGGAGCGGCGGCCCGGCTCCGCGGCGCCGCGGGCATCGCCGTCGGATTCTTCCAGTCGCTCGCGCTCCTCGGGCGGTTCAAGCCGGACGTCGTATACGGCTCGGGCGGGTACGCGAGCGCCGCGGTCGTGCTGGCAGCGTCGTGCCTGCGGAGGCGGATCGTGATCCAGGAGCAGAACTCGATTCCGGGGCTCACGAACCGCCTCCTCGCGCGGTACGCGCGGAAAATCTATCTGGGATTCGAAATGGCCGCTGGATATTTCAAGAATCACCGGGGACTCGTCGCGACGGGGAATCCGCTGCGCGCTTCGGTTCTCGCCGGCGGACGGGTGGACGCGCGCGCCGAGTTCGGCATCGGGGGAGAGGGGCCGGTGCTCCTCGTTTTCGGGGGAAGCCAGGGCGCTCGGACGCTCAATCGCGCGGCTGCCGAGTATCTCCTCGCTCATCCGAACGTGCGGGGCATCGTTCAGACCGGGGAGCAGGATTTCGCGTGGATGCGCGAGCGGCTCGCCGCGGCCGACGGCCGCGTCCGCGTCCGGCCGTATCTGGAGTCGATGGACCGCGCGTACGCGGCGGCGACGGTCTGCCTCGCGCGCGCCGGGGCGCTCACGGTGTCGGAGCTCGCCGCAACGGCGGTTCCCTCGATCCTCGTTCCGTACCCGCACGCCGCGGACGACCATCAGTCGCACAACGCGGCGTATCTCGCCGAAGCGGGAGGGGCGATCGTGCTGCGCGACGCGGATTTGAACGCGGACTCGCTCGCGGCGGTCCTCGATCCGCTCCTCGCCGATCCGGCGAGGCTCGCCGCGATGCGGCGCGCCCTCGCGGGCGCCGCCCGGAGGGACGCCGCGAAAGCGATCGCCGCTGACGTTCTCGCGCTCGCCGCGGCCGGGAGGAAATCGTGAGCATGAAGTATGAACGCCCCATCGGGTGCGGGAAAGGACAGGGGAGGAGCGGAATGCTCGGAAAGACAAGGCATATCCATTTCGTCGGCGTCGGCGGCGTCGGCATGAGCGGCATCGCCGAGCTCCTGCTGAATCTCGGATTCACGGTGAGCGGCTCCGATCTCGAGAAGAGCCCCACGACCGAGCGGCTCGCCTCGCGCGGGGCGAACATACGGATCGGCCACGCCGCGAAGAACGTCTCGGGATGCGACGTCGTCGTCGTCTCTTCGGCGATCGCCGAGAGCAACCCCGAGGTCGCCGCCGCCCGGAAAAAGGGGATTCCCGTTATCCCGCGCGCGTCGATGCTCGGCGAGCTCATGAGATTCCGCACGGGGATCGCGGTCGCGGGAGCCCACGGCAAGACGACCACGACGTCGCTCGTCGGCGCGGTGCTGCAGGAAGCGGGCTGCGATCCGACGATCGTCGTCGGCGGCCGCGTGAAGAGCCTCAAGACGAACGTCCGGCTCGGTCAGGGGGAGCTCCTCGTGGCGGAGGCGGACGAGAGCGACGGGAGCTTCGTGCATCTCACGCCGGTGTTCGGCATCATCACCAATCTCGACGCCGAGCATCTCGATTTCTACGGGAGCCTCGACGCGATCTATGACGCCTTCGTCGAGTTCACGCGCTGCATACCGTTTTA
>JBFYZJ010000017.1:0-2880 GCA_041309565.1 Candidatus Krumholzibacteriota bacterium | reverse complement strand
AACATGGTCGAGCGCGTCGTGCTCCTCGAGGACGACACGGTCCTGCGCGCCGCGCATATCCCGGCGAGCATCAGACAGGGGATCTCGTCCGAGCGCGAGATCACGGGCGTCCGGCGGCTCGAGATGGCTCTCAGCAGGCCGTTCCCCGAGGACGGTTTGGATTTCGAGGATCTTCTGGGGGGCATCGAACGGGAGATCATCGAGAAAGCGATGCGGGAGGCGGACGGGAACCAGAGCGGCGCCGCGCGCCTGCTCCGGCTGAACCGCGATAAGATCAGGTACCGGCTCAGGTCCCTGGAGCCGGGAAAGGAATAGAGGCGCACGAACGATGCGGCGATCATGGGGCATTATTGCGGCAGCGGCGCTCATCGCGCTCGCGCCGGCGTGCGGCGGATACTACAGCACGAAGGGGCGAACCGCCGGCGACATCAAGAAAATAGCGGTTCCGAACCTCTCGAACGAGACGTCCGAGCCCGACGTCGAGATCGCGATCACCGAGAATCTGCGCGCCGGCCTCATCAAGGACAACACGCTCAAGGTCGTGGCGGAGCGGGAAGCGGACGCGGTCCTCGAGGCGACCGTCGTCGAATACCGCAACCTCCCCTATACGTTCAGCACGGAGCTTCAGGCCGATCAGTACCGTCTGACGGTCGCGATTCTCGCCTCGCTGTTCAATCCGAAGGAGAACGACTACGTCTGGAAGGACCGGAGAATCGAGGCCCGCAGCGAATACTACCTTGAAACGGCGACGGAACGAACCTATGATAGGGCGCTCGAAGAAGTGTACAAGGACCTTGTCGAGGGCATCCTGAACGCAACGACGCAGGAATGGTGAGCCGTGAAGGCGAATCTGACGCATTACCGGAAGATATTCAACGACGTCGAGCGGCGGGACAAGGTGAGCCTCTACCTGCTCCATGGGTCGGAGACCTACATCATGGAGCGGATGGCCGAGCGGATCGCCACGACGATCGTTCCCGACGATCTCAAGGCGTTCAATTACACGGTCGCGTACGGGAGCGAGATGAAGGTCGATGAGTTTCTCGCCACCGCCTCTTCGTTCCCGTTTCTTTCCGATTGCCGGGTTCTCGTTCTCAAGGAGCTCGAGAAGCTGCGGGGGAGCTGGAAGCGGCTCATCGCGTACTGCGAGAAACCGGTTCCGTCGAGCGTGGTCATCTTCATGTACAATCCGTTCGACGGGGGGAGGGGCAAGGCGCGCGATTCGAAAGAGTTCGAGAAGCTCTTGAGCGTCGTGGGCCGGACCGGTACGGAAATCGCGTTCGAGCGGCTGACCGACGCCGATGTGCGGAAATGGGTCGTGCAGGAGGCGAAGAGCGCCCGGGTCGAGCTCGACGCCGAAGCGGCCGACGCGCTCGTCCTGAGCGTGGGGGACGATCTGTTCGATCTCAAGAACGAGATCGGGAAGCTCTCGCTCCTCTACGACGGCCGGCGCGCGGGGGTCGCCGATCTCGCCGCGGTGATCGGGAGCTACCGGCTCAACGCGGTGCGGGATCTCATCGCGAGCATCGAGCCGGGCAGGGAAGGGCGAACGCTGGCGATTCTGCACCGGATCATCCGAAGCGGAGCCGAGCAGCCGGCCGGCATCATCTATCAGCTCACGCGCCATTTTCTCGATCTCCTCAAGGCGAGCGAGGGAGTGGGGCAGGGGGGGTACCGGTACGATCGCGCGCGTCGGTCGGCGCGGGCGTTCAGCGCCCGCGAGATCGTCGTGTGGCTCGAGAACCTGCGCCGCGCCGAGCTGCTGCTGAAGACGAGCTCCTTTCCCGAGGAGGCGCTCCTCGTCGGCGTGTTTGTGCATTCGTTTCAGGGAGCGTACGTGGAGTATCCGCTCATGGCGGCATGAGCGGTCGAGGGCACCCGGCAGCGCCGGGCGAAGGGGGTATATGTCGACGAAGGTGATGAGGGTCACGGATAACGATCTTCCCGGTCGGATCATCGATTCGGGGAAACCGAGCGTCGTCGATTTCTGGGCAACGTGGTGCGGACCGTGCAAGCGGCTCGACGACGTCATCGAGGAGATCGCGCAGCGCTACGACGGGCGGGTTACCTTCTACCGCGTGGACGTGAACGAATGCGGCGGAACGGCGTCGCGCTTCGCCGTCAGGAGCCTGCCGACGCTCCTCTTCTTCCATGAGGGAGAGGTCGTCGATCAAGCCGTCGGATCGGTCTCGCGCGAGGACATCGAGGAGAAGCTCGAGAAGCTTCTCGGAACCGCTTGAAGGCGCCGGTCCGGCGATTCGAACCGGCCGGGCGCCCGGAGAGGACGCACCGATGAAATCCGGAAACGGCGATGAAGAACGCATCGTTGCGCGTGGGCTGAAATCCCCCGGCCCGCTCCTCATCGTGAAGAAGCAGCTCAAGACCCTCGATGCCGGCCGCGTCAGGGTCATCGTATCGAGCAGGGAGGCGGCCGAGGATATCGTCAATTACTTCGAAACGAGGGGCGCCGCGACCGAGATCGATCGGGCCGGAGACGATTATCACGTCGTGGTCGATCTCGGGAAGTTCAAGGACACGGAGTGATGGCCGACATTTTTCCTTTCCAGGAGATCGAGCCGAAATGGCACGAGCGATGGAATGAGCTCTTCCGCTGCGACACGTCGCGCACCGCGGGAAAATATTACTGCCTCATGATGTTTCCCTACCCGTCGGGGGATCTGCACGTCGGGCACGGGCGGAACTACATCATCGGGGACGCCCTCGCCCGATTCAAGATGATGGAGGGCGCGAACGTGCTCGCGCCGATGGGATGGGATTCCTTCGGTCTCCCGGCCGAGAACGCCGCCATCAAGAACGACATCCATCCGCGCGTATGGACCGAGCGGAACATCGCGGCCATGAAACGGCAGTTCTACCGGT
>JBFYZJ010000016.1:0-12006 GCA_041309565.1 Candidatus Krumholzibacteriota bacterium | reverse complement strand
TCCGCGAGTACAGCCGTCTCGGCGGGAGCAAAATCCAGTGCAGCAGGACCAATCCGGTGAGCCCGCAGAACGACCGCACCGAAATCGTCAGGGAGAACATGAAGAAGTTCAAGCTCGACGCGGTCATCGCGATCGGCGGCGAGGACACGCTCGGCGCCGCCGAGGTTCTGTCCGAGCGGGGAATCCCCGTGGTCGGCATCCCGAAAACGATCGACCGGGACCTCGCGGGCACCGAGTACACGCTCGGCTACGACACGGCCCTCAACGTGATCTGCGAGAGCGCCGAGCGGATCGCGCACACGGCCGAGTCCCACGAGACGATCTTCTTCCTCGAGGTCATGGGGCGGCACGCCGGCTGGCTCGCGCTCCGCGGGGGAGAATCGGCGTTCGCCGACGTCATCCTGATTCCGGAGCACACGTTTTCCATTCAGCAGCTCATCTCGGTGCTGAAGGAGCGGCAGAAGGAAACGGACGACCTGAATCTCGGCTTCGAGCACCGCTACAAGATCATCGTCGTCTCCGAGGGGGCCCACATCGAAGGCGAGGAGGCGGTCCGGCGCGACAGCAAGCTCGACGAGTTCGGCCACTACAGCCTCGGCGGAGTGGGGGATTACCTCAAGGGACTCCTCGAGCACGAGTTCAAGCACACGCGCTACACGGCGCTCGCGTATCTCCAGCGCGGCGCGCCCCCGACGCAGCGCGACCGCCAGATCGGCCGGCGGTTCGGGCACAGCGCCGTCGAGCTCGTCAAGGACGGCAAGTTCGGGCACATGGTGGCCGTGCAGAAGTCGAAGCTCGTCGTCGTATCGCTCCGCGAGGTGCGCAAATCGCCGCGTCTCGTCGACGTCGACAAGCTCTACGACAAGGAGCGGCTCAACGTGAAGATCGAGAACCCGCTTCTCGACACTTGACTGACCGCGCGGAGCCGGGACGCGTCGAAGAGTCGCGAAGTCGAGCGGGAGCCCGTCAGCCTCTCCTGAAGACCGAGACGATCTCCGCGTGGTACGTGGCGGGGAAGAGGTCGACGAGGTTGATCTCCGAGAGGATGTAGCCCGCCTCGACGAGGGCGTTGGCGTCCCGCGCGAAGGTCGGCGGGTCGCACGAGACGAAGACGAGCTCCTGCGGCTTGATCCGGATGATTCCCTGAAGAACCGCCTTGGGAAGCCCGAGCCGCGGCGGATCGGCCATGACGAGGTCGTACCCGCCGAGTCTCCCGATCTCCCGCTCCGCGTCGCCGCGGCGGAATCGCACGTTCGCGATCGCATTGAGCCGCGCGGCGGCGATCGCGTTCCGGACCGCCTCCTGATTCTGCTCGATGCCGAACGCCTCGACCGCCATCCTCGCGAGCGACAGGGTGAAGAACCCGGAGCCGCAGTAGAGATCGAGGAGCTTCCGGCGCACCGCCGCGGGGAGCGAGACGACGAGCTCCATGAGCGGCGTCGAGAGAAAGCGGTTGACCTGAAATAACGAGTCCCGGTTCACCGGGAAGAGGAGCCCTCCCGCCTCCATGAGCACCTCGGGAGGCCCCGGGCGGTCGAGAAGCCCCCAGAAATGCACCGCGCCGAATTTGTCCATCCGGACGCGGACCTCGGTGAGCGGCTCGAACGCCTCGGGTGGGATCTCCGCGATCTCTTTCCGCATCTCCTCGGGAAGCAGCAGACATCCCTGCGGCGGGAACGGCACGAGCGTGTCCGATTCCCTCATGAGGAATCCCGGACGCCTCTCGGCGTCGACCTTGAAGACGGCGTGGTTCCGGTAGCCGTAGCGCTCGGGGGAGGGGATGACGCGCTTGAAGTCGGTCTTGATCTTTCCGATGCGATCGAGGTCCTCGAGGATGCTCTCGCGCTTGACCTTCAGCTCGTCCTCGTAGCCGAGATGCTGCAGGTGGCAGCCGCCGCACGTCCCGAAGACGGGGCATTCCGCCTCGCGCCGCATCGCGGACGGCGTCACGACGCGCTCGAGGCGGCCGAAGATCACGTTCTTCTTCTCGCGCGCGGCGGAGAACTCGACCGTGTCCCCGGGCGCCGCGTAGGGGATGAAGGCCGTCTTGCCCTCGACGAACGCGAGCCCGTAGCCGCCGTGAACGATCTTCTTGATTTCCCCGATCATGTCTCCAGATATAACAGTCGGTGGGGCCGGGCGAAACACAATTCTGCGGGAATCGGCGCTCGCGGAGCAACTTGCCCTTTACCGGCGGAGCGCGGGAGGCTATACTCCCCTGCAATTAAGGGGAGTTCCGCATGAGAATCGGCATGATGATGAAATGGAAGATCCCGCCGCCGAACGTGCGCGCAGCGAACGAGGCGCGCACGCTCAATACGACCGGGCACAAGGTCTTCTTCCTCATCGAGGGGCGCTCGGGAGAGCCCCGCGAGGAGGCGATCGGCGGCCTGAACGTGGTGCGGGGCGTGCGCATGGGAAGGCCGCGGGAGATCTGGCACCGCTACACGTTCAACTTCACGTACCGCGATCCCCTCTGGACCCGTGCAATCGAGCGATTCGTCCGCGAGCACGGCATCGACGTGCTCCACGTGAACGATCTTCCGCTCCTCAGGGAGGCGCTCCACGCGGGGAAGCTGCTCGGGCTCCCCGTCGTGGCCGATCTCCACGAGAACTATCCCGCGGGGCTCCAGGTCTGGTATACGAATCGCCTCAAGAAGGCGACGATCTATGAGCGCGGACGCTGGGAGCGCTACGAGCGCGAATCGCTCCGCGACGTCGACGCCGTCATCGTCGTGATCGAGGAGGCGCGCGACCGGCTCGTGAACCTCGGCGTGCGCGCCGACAAGATCTCGGTCGTGCCGAACACGGTGCCCGCGCCGGCGGGGGAAATTCCGGTCGATCAGCGCGTCGTCGAGCGCTACCGGGGGAGCTTCGTCGTGTCGTACATCGGGGGCTTCGCGCCGCACCGGGGCCTCGACGTCGTCATCCGCGCGCTTCCGATCGCGCGCGAGCGGATCGGGAACCTGAAGCTCGTCCTCGTCGGCGGCGGGAACGACGCCTACCGCAGTCGCCTCGAGTCGCTCGCGCGGTCGCTCCGCTGCGGGGATCTCGTCGAGATGACCGGCTGGAAGCAGCAGGAGGCGATCTGGAGCTACATCGAGGCGAGCGCGGTGTGCCTCGTGCCGCACGCGCGCAATCCCCACACCGACACGACGATTCCGAACAAGATCTTCCAGTACATGATGCGCGGCAAGCCCGTGATCGTGAGCGACTGCCCGCCGCTCGCGCGGATCGCGCGCGACACGGGGGGCGGCCTCGTCTTCCGCTGGAACGATCCGGCCGAGCTCGCGGAGAAGATCGTCGAGCTCCACCGGGACGAGGGGGCGCGCGCGCGAATGGCGGCCGCGGGTCGGGCGAGCGTGCTCGACCGCTACACCTGGGAAAAGACGAGCGCGCCGCTCGTGGATCTCTACCGGCGGCTCGCGACGATCAGAAAGGCGTGAGAATCCGATATGGCTTCCTCTCTTGAGCCGATGACGGTCAAGCTGCTCGATCTCGTTCCGCAGTACGAAGGAATCAAGGACGAGATCCGCGCCGCGATCGACGAGGTTCTCTCGACGCAGCAGTTCATTCTCGGGAGAAAGGTCGAGGAGCTCGAGGCCGCGATCGCCCGTTACTGCGGCGTGAAGCACGCCGTCGGCGTCGCCTCGGGGACCGACGCGATTCTCCTGACGCTCATGGCGCTCGGCGTGAAGGAGGGGGACGAGGTCGTTACGACGCCGTACACCTTCTTTTCGACGGTGAGCTCCGTCACGCGCCTCGGCGCGAAGCCCGTGCTCGTCGACATCGATCCCCGGACGTACAACATCGATCCCGCCGGCGTTGCGAAGCGCCTCGCGCGCTCGACAAAGGCGGTCCTCGTCGTGCATCTCTTCGGCCAGACCGCCGAGATGGACGAGATCTCGTCGGCGGCCGGCCGGTTCGGCGTTCCCGTGATCGAGGACGCGTGCCAGTCGATCGGCGCGCGCTGCAAGGGGCGGCCGGCCGGCTCGATGGGCGCGGCGGGCTGTTTTTCGTTCTTTCCCTCGAAGAATCTCGGGTGCTTCGGCGACGGGGGGATGATCGTGACGGACGACGCGGCGATCGCGGACGCGGCGCGGATGCTCAGGGTCCACGGCGGGCGCGAGAAGTACTACCACGACGTCGTCGGGATCTGCAGCCGCCTCGACGCCCTGCAGGCCGCCGTGCTCCTCGTGAAGCTGCGCCGCGTCGACGCGTGGCACGAAGGGCGCCGGCGCAACGCGGCCTTCTACGACGGCGAACTCTCGAAGATCCCCGGCGTGACCGTTCCCCATATCGAGCCGCACAACGAGAGCGTCTATAACCAGTACGTGATCCGCGTGAAGGAGCGCGACGCGCTGCGCGATCATCTCCGCGCGCGCGGCGTCGGCTGCGACGTGTACTATCCCGTTCCCCTCCATCTCCAGAAGTGCTTCGCGTTCCTCGGCGGGAAACCGGGGGATCTGCCCGAGTCCGAGCGGGCGGCGCGCGAGACGCTCGCGCTCCCCGTGTACGCAGAGCTCCCGGCCGCGGAGCGGGAGTACGTCGTCGCGGTCATCCGCGAGTTCATGGAGCGCCGCGCATGAAGGTCGTCTGCTTCTCCGAGATCCAGTGGCGCTACGTCCGGACGCGCAAGCAGCAGGTCCTCTCGCGCTTTCCGGCGGACTGGGAGATCCTCTTCCTCTCGAGCATCGTCAAGGGGAAGCCGAACAACTTTCTCCCCCTGCGCGACGGCCGCGTCGTGCACGTGTGCGTCCCGGTGTTCAAGAACGTCCCCCAGCGATGGTTCCGCGCGCTCCTGGCGTTTCCCCCCGCGCGGTTCGTCTGGAACGCCGTCCTCCTCCTCTGGGTGCACGCGATCCTGCTGGCCACCGGATTTCACCGCGGGGAGCGCGCTCTCTATGTCTCGAATATTTACTACGCGGCGATTCTCCCGTTCATCCGGCGTTCGCTCCTCCTCTACGACTGTAACGACGATCATCTCGCCTTTCCCGACACGCCGCGATGGGCGCGCCGCTATTTCCTCCGGCTCGTCCGGTCGGCGGATCTCGCGATCGCGGTGAGCACGCGTCTCGCGGCGATTCTCCGCGAAGCCGGCGCGTCGGACGTGCGGCTCGTCGGAAACGGCGTCGATTACGACCTGTTCCGCGCGGCGGCCGAATCGGGCGTTCCTGAGGATATGGAGAAGATCCCCCGCCCCGTCATCGGCTACTCGGGAGCGGTCGCGCAGTGGTTCGATTTCGGGCTGCTCGATTTCGTAGCGGAGGCGTTTCCGCGCGCCTCGATCGTCATGGTGGGCCCTGTGTTCGGCCCGCAGGCCGCCGAGCTCGCGGCGATCGCCTCGCGGCGCGGCAACGTATTCCACCTCGGCGCGAAGCCCTACGAGCGGCTCGGCGCCTACATCGCGGCGATGGACGTCTGCGTCATCCCGCTCAAGATGAACGACCTCATGCGGTCCGCCGATCCGAACAAGCTCTACGAATACGCCGCATGCGGCAGGCCGATCGTCACGATGAAGCATTCGGAAGATCTCGAACCGTTCCGCGGCATGATCCACCTCGCCGAGTCGCCGGCCGAGTTCATCGAGGGGATCAGGATCGCCCTCGCGTCAGGGGCGAATCAGGAGAAGCTTCTCGAGTTCGCGCGGAAGCGGAGCTGGCAGTCGCGCGCCGATGAGATCGCCGCCCTCGTGCGCGGGGCGATATCGCGGAATCGCTGATGAGGCAGGACGGCGAAACGGCCGCCGAACGGATCTGCAGGTGCCCAAAAGGAGGCTCCATGGCTCGAACGGTCAAATATCTCGTTCTCGCGCTCGCCGCGATCGCGATGCTCGCGGGAGGGTGCGGGAAGCGGGAGGGGACGAACGCGCTTTTCATACTCGAGGAGCTCGAGACGGCGTCCGCCGTGAAGGACGCCGCGGCGCGCGCCGAGCGGCTCTCGATCTTCGTCGACAATCACCCGGATCACCCGTACCGGTTCATCGCCTACGGCAGGATGCTCGAGGCGCTCGGGAAGGATATGAAGGACGACGCGGGGATGGAGCGGCGTCTCGCCGAGGCGCTCGGCACGGAGAAGGATCCGGCGGCCCGGGGCGAGCTGCTGCTCTCGAAGTTCATTTATCTCGTGGAAAAGGATCAAGCGGCGGGAGCGGCTTTCGCCGATTCCATGCTTCGGACCGAGCGCTATCCGCGGCTGTTCCTGTTCATGGGCTACTATCTCATGGATCCGAAGGCCGATCCGGAGCTCGCCCTGAAGTGCTTCCTCCGCTCGGCCGATTTCGCTCCGGGGGCGTACGCGAAGGCGCACGCGAACGCGATGGCGGCGGCCGTGCTCGAGGAGCAGGGGCTCAGGGAGGAAGCCAGGCGCTACCTCGCGATGGCGGCGGGAGATCCCGAGGCGGATATTCTGACGGGGAAGATCCTTTGGGGCGAAGGAAAGCGAAGCGAGGCGCTCGACGCGTACATCTCGGCCGCCGCCCGCATGCCGGGATCGAGAGCGCACACGAAGCTCGACAGCCTGTACGCGCTCGTGAATCCCGGCGCGACGGGCCTCGACGACACGATCATGGCGCGCCGCATCGGCGACGAGGGCCCGATGCCGGGAGGGATATTCGTCGATCTCGACGGGAGGCCCTACGATCTCGCGAAGCTCGGCGGAAAGAAGATGGTGCTCTATGCCTTGAGCCCCACTTGAATGCCCTGCATTGCGGAGTTTCCGCAACTCGACCGTCTCTTCGCGCGCGAGAAAGAGCTCGACTTCCGGTTCTACGGCCTCGAGGTCAAGGGCCTGCTCGCGAAGATGCGCGACGTCGTGAAGGACAAGAAACCGACCTTCCCGATCCTGCTCGACGACCGCCGGCTCGCGCGGGAAGCGCTCCAGATTCCGGGAACACCGACCACATTCGTCGTCGATAAGGAAGGCCGCATTCGCGCGCGCCTCATCGGAGCGGCCGAGGACATCGACGAGGTGATCGCGGAAGTGCTGCGGAGGATCTAGGCGGGGAAACGGATCGGGGAAAGCCGGAACGGTCTGAAAAGAATTCGGGGTTCCCGTCGTGTAGCTGGGCCAAGGTGCTGTGCTGCATGTCCTGACGGGAACCCCTTCTTGTCTCTCCCGGTCTCTTTTCTCCGAGACCTTTTTCAATATAGCAGAAAATCATTTTTAGTCAATAATAATTAGTCTATTTCTGAACGAATTCATTCATTGTCTAACTAACAATGAAATATTGAGTTACAAAGTGCTATCGCCGCCGCTTTTCCAACAATAGGTAGTAATACCTAGAAACTTTAAGGCCCGTCTCGGCGTCAGATCCGGCCCATGCCCGCCAGGCGATGGGCCGCCCGAAGCGGCTCGGGAATCCTGAATCGTCCGGTGCACGAGAGAACGATCGAGACCGCCTTCCTCAGGCTCACGAGGTGACCGATCGACACGTAGAGCGGCCGTGTCCTGTCCCGGCTCCGCAGCGCCGAGCCGATTCTCCTGCCCGCCGGATCGACGATCACTGATTCGTCTCCCCGGATCGGACCGGGATCCTCGAAGCGGCCGAAAAGCGGAGATTTGGCGCAGCCGATCGATGGGAGCCCGGCGACGAGCCCGAAGTGGCTCGCGAGCCCCATGCCTCGGGGATGCGCGATTCCATGGCCGTCGCAGAGGACGCAGTCGGGCGCCGCGCGGAGTGCGCGGAGCGCTTCGAGGAGCGGAGGGATCTCCCGGAACGAGAGAAGGCCGGGAACGTAGGGAAAGGTGCAGGGCCCTTCGAAGACGCTCCAGTCGACGATCTCGAGCGCGGGATGCGAGAGAACGACGATCGCCGCGCGCACCGCGCCGCGCGACGGGAAATGCACGTCCGCCCCGGCGACGAGCCGGACCGTGCGCCCGCCCCACGAACGCCTCACGAGCGGGCGGAGCCGCTTCTGGATCTCGATACCCTCCGCGGGAGTGACGTTCCAGTCGTCAGGCGAGCTCAAACTCCTCCTCCGGATGCGGGATGTGCGCGGAAAGGCCCCGTTCGGTGAGGAGCGCCGCGAGCTTCTCGGACTGGTCTTCCTCCCCGTGAACGATGAAGACCTTCTTCAGGCGGCCGGCGATCCGCGCGACGTAATCGAGGAGATCCTGCTGGTCGGCGTGCGCGCTGAAGGCGTTCATGACGACAACCTCGGCGCGGAGGTCGTGCGCCTCGCCGAAGATCCGCACCGTAGGCTCGCGCTCGACGATGCGTCTCCCGAGGGTGTTCTTCGCGGCGTAGCCCACGATGAGGATCGTGTTGGCCGGATTTTCGATGTTGTTCCGCAGATGGTGGAGGATGCGCCCCGCCTCGCACATCCCCGACGCCGAAATGATGATCATCGGATCCGGATCGCCGTTGAGCTTCTTCGAATCGTTGACGTCGGTGATGTACCTGATCCGCTTCGTCCCGAACGGGTCGTCGTTCGCGTGGATCCGGCTGATCATGTCCTCGTCGAAGCACTCCTCGTGCCGTCTGAACACCTCGGTGATGTCGACGGCGAGGGGGCTGTCGACGAACACGGGGATCTCCGGAATGCGGCGCTGCTTCATGAGCATGCTCAGGAAGTATACGACCTCCTGCGTGCGCTCGAGCGCGAACGAGGGGACGATGAGCTTCCCGCCGCGCTCGACCGTTCTCGTGACCGTCCGCGCGAGAATCTCGGACGCCTCGTCGAGCGAGGCGTGCCGCCTGCCGCCGTATGTGCTCTCGACGATCAGGTAATCGATATCGGGGGGCGTTTCGGGATCCCGCAGTATCGGTATGCCCTTCCTGCCGAGATCGACGGCGTACGCGAGGCGTCTCCCCGCGCCGTTCCCGCCGAATTCGAGAACCGGCGTCGCCGAGCCGAGCACGTGCCCCGCGTCGTAGAAGGTCGCCGTGACGCCGTCCGCGACCTCGACGGGGACGTGGTAGCGGTAGCCGCGGAAGCGCCCGAGCGACTCCTCGGCGTCCTTCTGGGTGTAGAGGGGAGCGCGGGGGGGGAGCCCCCGCTTGCCCTGGATCTTGTTGACGAATTTGATGTCCTCTTCCTGGATGTGCCCGCTGTCGGGGAGCATCTCGGTGCACAGGTCGCGGGTCGCCTCGGTCGTGTAGATTCTCCCGCGAAAGCCGCGCTTCACGAGGCTCGGTATGTTGCCGCTGTGATCGATGTGCGCGTGGGAAAGGATGCACGTGCGCAGCTCGCGCGGATCGAAGGGGAACCGCGAGTTCCGCTCGAACGATTCGTCGCGCTTTCCTTGGAACAGCCCGCAGTCGATGAGAACCCGCGATCCGTCGAGCTCGACCATGTGCATGGATCCCGTGACCGTTCTGGCCCCGCCGAGGAATCGCACCCGCGCTCTCACCGGCTCCTCCTTTGCTAGATGTACGACGCAAGCGTCAGGGACAGGGTCATGCTCCCGCCGCTCCGCGTGATCTCGATTTCGTATGTCGTGCCTTCGGCCGCCTCGAAGAGAGCCGTGATCTCGCGGAGGCTCGCGAACCGCGCCGCGCGCGTTCCGGCTATTCGCTCGATGCGGTCCCCGGGCCTGAACCCGGCCTTCGCCGCGGGCGAATCGGGCAGGACCGAAACGACGACCGCGCCGCCGTTCTCGCCGCGCGCGAGCTGAAGCCCCGATCGATCGGGGTAGAACGCTTCGCCGAATCGCGCGTTTCGCTCGAAGAGCACGCGCTGGTTCCCGTAATCGAGGGTCACCGTGAAGCGCTCGAGGATATCGTTTCCCACGATCCCGCTCACGCTCTCCAGTGCGCCGATTCCCTTCATGCTCGAGGCGATCGCGAGCACGGGGCGCGCGATCGGGAATCCCCCGACGCGCAGGGAATCGAACCTGCACAGGGACGCCGTCTCCGAGCCGCCCGCGCCGAGAATCGCCATGGGAATCGTCCGCCTGCCGCGGGCGATGCCGGTCCGTTCGACGAAGCTCGCGTGGAGGAGCGAGCTGTTCGCGCCTGTATCGAGATAGAAGGTCGCCGTCGCGGTATCGAGCGTCGCGGGGAGCGTGAAGATGTTGTGGACGAGCGGGGCTTCGACGACGGCCTCGTTCCCGCGCGGCGCGAACGAGTCGGGCTCGGCGAAAGCGATGACCGAGCGCTCGAAATCGATCCGCGTGACGAACCGGCTCAGAAAGTCGTATCCGAGCACGCCGCCGATATCGATCTCTTCGAACCTCCGCAGGAGCTTCGCGATGGGGAACGTTATGGCGGTCTGCTCGGAAAGCTCGATGTCTCCGACGACGAGCCCCGGCACCCGCGTCATGCGAAAATCGGCCATGCCTCCCGCGCCCGCCCCCGGGATGGCGCCGCCGAAGGGAAGGCCCATGCCGGCCGCGACGACCGAGTCGATGACGGTCATGCTCGCGCCCGAATCGAGGAGAAAATAGAGGGGTTCTTCGCGCCCGGCGATGCGCGCCAGAAGATAGATGTGCCGCGCGCGATACTCGAAGGGGAGCTCCGCCGTCGATCCGCCGCCCGTAAACCGGTAATCCTTCGAGCCGGCGGCGGGAGGGAGGAAGACGACGGGATCGACCGCTTCGTTCACCGCGATCGAGCGGTAGCGCGTCTCGATGCGTTGGCCGAGGGCGGGCATTTCCGTTCTCACGAAGAACGGGAATTTCACGCCGCCGACGTCGCGGTAGTCGCCGTACGTTTCGACGGCGTGCCCTTCCCCCGTCTCGATCTCCATGCGGTCGAGGAGAAACGTCGAGTCGTTCAGGAAGAGCCTCGCGGAGGCGCCTCCCTCGACCTCGAGCGCCAGCACCTCGAAGGTAGAGCCGTTCGCCGTGTCGGTTCCGGCCGTCTCGATCTTGAATCCGCTTCCCCCGGAGAGGTAATCGCGGCTTTCGAGCAGGCATATGGTCTTCTGGTATTCGAGCGAGGCGGGGTCGCGCTTGAACTGGAGCTTTCCGTTCGGATCGACCATCCAGGGGCGCTCGCCGTCGTATCCTTGCTTGATCTTGAAGAATCCGAGTGCGATCTCGCTGTACGAGAGGCAGGGTTGGAGGCTCCATGACCGGACGGTGCCCTTGAGGGCGGTTCCCATGATCTCGATCTCCGCGCTCGAGGCGACGGAGACGATTGAGCCGATGGCGGCGCGCCCCCCGAGCGCCGCGACGTGTTTCTCGATGAGCGATTCCGTCCGCTCCCCGGACTCACTGGCGGTACGGGGAGCTGCAAGCGCGAGCAGCGCGAGGCAAACCGCGGCCAGCGCGAGCTGAAAACGGAGCCGGAATGGACGCATGAAATCCCCCCTCCTCGTTACGTGATACTATAGTGCAAGATAAGAGGTTATGGAAGCTTTTATTTGAAAAATGGCGATTGAAAACGCCGACGAATTATGGTATTATCATACAGGTACGGACGGGGTGCGATCCTGCCCGCGTAAGAAATTCTTACGGCCATATGGTGAGATGCCCGGAGGGTTCATGAAGATAATTAATGCTATTGTATTCATTGGGCTTGCGAGCGCGATCCTTGCCGGCGCGTGCGCTTCGCTCCAGGCCTGCGATCTCTGTCTCGTGATTTATCCCGACGCGCCGAGCGTGTTTCATTACAAGACGAGCGAATACTTCACGGTGAGGCCGGGCGATCCGCTCTATATCCCGGCATATGACCGCGGAGGAAAGGTGCTCCTCAAGCGGTACACGAATACCATCGATCCGGTCATTTACCAGGCGCCGAACCTCGTCGGCTTCTATGCGAGCACGGATGGCCACGACGGCTACTACGTCGCGACGTCCGAGTTCAGGCTGATCATCGACGGATTCTCGAAGGTGCCGACGTACTATCCGAACATCGTTTTGGTCTTCGACAACGTCAAGCCCCTGTACTGCGTTCCGGAGATCTACATCAATGGCGCGTTGCTCTCGGGGATGACCTATGCGCTCGGGAATTTGAACGTCACGACGCCCACGCCCGACGGGAAGAACTACTCCGACGTGCTCTCCGTTCTGTTCAGCCAGAGGGGCTGCTACGGCGTGCGTATCTGGGCGTTTTCCGAC
>JBFYZJ010000015.1:0-5936 GCA_041309565.1 Candidatus Krumholzibacteriota bacterium | reverse complement strand
CTCGGAGCTCCGAGCTGGATGAAAACGAATTTGCCGCGTTATTCGGGATAGTGCTCGAGCATCCGGTCGATCGCGAGAACGCGCTCGACGATCCCCTTTGTGTAATCGACGCGGTCGACGCCGACCGCGACTATCTTCCCCTCGAGGCCGAGCCGCGCACGGAGCCGGTCGACCTCGGCGGAGTCCGCGGAGCCCGCGTCGGAGAACAGCGGGGCGATGCTGATCGGAAACGACCGGATGATCGTTTCCCGCTGCGCACGGACGACACTGAACTTCTCCGCGTCGACGCGGGCCTCGATGAGCCTATTTACCGTATCGAGGAAGTTGTTGCAGTGGAACTGCACGTGAAACCCGATGAGGTCGCACCCGAGCATGCCGTCGAGTATCTCCTGCTGGTACGGGCATATCGCGAAGACCTCGGGATTCGGCCACGGAATGTGCCAAAAGAGCGCCACCGTCGCATCGGGCCGCTTCTCCTTGATCATGCGGGGCAGGAGGGTGAAGTGGTAATCCTGAATGAACACGAAGGCGTTCTTCGCCGGCAGCTCCTCGATGACACTCTCGGCGAAGACGCGGTTCACCCGCTCGTACATTTTCCAGTCCTTCTCGCGGAACATCGGCCTCGTGTGCGTAACGTGGCAGAGCGGCCAGAGCCCCTCGTTCGAGAAGCCGTAGTAGTACCCCTCCTCCTCTTCTTTCGTGAGCCATACCCGTTTCAGGATGTACCGGTCGTCGCCGGGGGGAACGCCGAGCTTGCTCCTCGAATTCACGAATTTCCGGTCGGCGTTGCCGCTCCCGTGCGCGACCCACGTTCCGCCGCAGGCGCGCAGGATCGGATCGATGGCGGTCACGACGCCGCTCGCCGGCCGCACGCACCTGACCTCGCCTCCCGGCTCGTCGACGACGTGCATGTACGGCTCGCGGTTCGAAACAACGACGAACGAGTTCTCGCCGATCCGCGCGTTGATGAGATCCCGCAGCTTCGCCTCCGTCCACAGATCCTCCTGCAGCAGACGTTCGTGCGCGGTATCCGCCGCGGCGCGCCTCGCCACCCTGAGGCTCAGCGCGATCTGCTCGACCTCGCTGACGAGCTTTCCGAACTCCCCTTTCGCCTTGAACGGGCGAAGCTTGTCCACCTCCCCCCTTTGAAAGTGGGCGAACCACGCCGTGAGACGCCGGACGGGGAGAATGTACGTCTGCCGTTCGATCACGATTGAAACGAGCACGATGACGGACAGGAGCGCGATGAGCGTGTAGCTGATGCGGCGCCAGAGCTCCGCCAGCGTGCTGTGAAGATATGAGGTATCGTAGACGATCTCCACGAGGCCGAGCGGATGGTCGTTCGCGTCGAAGACGGGCTGGAGGTACCGGTAGACCGGGTAATCGCCGAATTGAACGAGATCCCCCCGGGCGGCCTTCGTCTCGAGCACGAGCTTCAGGTGCGCCTTGCTCGGCTCCTTCACACCGGCGATGCGCTCGGTAACTGCGACGAGGCGGAGATCCCGATCGTAGAGGATGCACCCCTGCAGCCGCTCGCGGCGCTGAAAGCTCTCGACGAGACGGGCCGCCTCCGCGGAATCGGCCCGCGCGAGAATGTCCCGCGCCGGGAACGCCGTGCTTTCGGCGACCGTTCGTGCCTTGCGCATGAGATCGTCCATGAGCCGCTCGCGCACCGAGCGCACCTGGATGACCCCGAGAACCGTGAGCCCCGCGGTGATGATCACGAGGATCGGAAGGAGAACGATGAGCGCCCGCTTCATAATGCCGCAACCTGCTTCGGCATAGCGGCCCGACTATGCAATTTCCTCCGGGATCGGCGGCGCTCCCGGACCCTCGGCGTTTTCAGTTGAGATCCGGATCCGGCATGACGGAATCAGTATAAGCCGCTGCCGCGGACCGCGCAACGACTAAGTGTCCCGCGAAGGACTCGCGGGCCCATTTGAGTTGAATAGCAGCCCCTTTTGTGCTAGACTACAGTCATACCGAAATAATCGATTGACGCGCGGCCCGGCAGGGCCGGGCCCTATCTTCAAGGAGGCGACGTTCAACATGAAACACTCGCTGTTTCTTCGAGTTGCCGCGGTGGCTCTGCTCGCTCTCGTCGTGACGGCGGCCGCCTTCAAACCGGGGCTCGCCCAGGCCCCGGACTTCGGCTCCATCGGGCTCTACGCCGACGAGAGCCGCTCGACGAACGCGGGCTATTACTCGGGAGGCCCCACCGAGATCACGATGTACGTTTTCTGCAATCCGACGGCGCGGGGGCTCGCGGGCGTCGAGTTCTCCATCGCGTATCCGGCGAACGTGATCATGGGTGAAATCACGCTGAATCCCCTCATCGCCGTGGAGCTCGGCGAGCTCGACACGGGGACGAGCGTCGCGTTCACCGATTGCCAGAACGATTGGGTATGGACGCATCATCAGAGCTTGATCCTGACGAACACCGAGCAGACGCGGATCGATATCGAGAAACACGAATTGTCGGGGGATTATCAGATCGTGACGTGCGAGGTCGGCTATCCGATCGAGCCGGTCTTCATCTCCTCGCTCCTCTGCTGCAACGCCGCGTGTCCGCCGGACACCGTAGCGCCGCTCCTCGCGGGGGCGACCTACGTCGGACCATCGGCGTTCACGGTCACCTTCAGCGAGCCGGTGCTGAAACGAACCGCCGAGAATCCATCGAGCTACGCCCTCACCGAGTTCGTCGATCCCGCCACCTTGATCCCGATCGGATCAGCGGTCCTCGGCTCCGACGGAACAACGGCGACGCTCTACACCGCTCAGCCTCTTTCGGGCGCCCAGTACGTCGTCAGCGCGCCCGGCGTACGCGATCTCTGGGCGAACGCGGTCCCCTCGTGGAGCAGCGCCGCTTTCTCCTCGGCCGATAATGTTCCGCCGCAGGTGGTGAGCGCGGTCGCGCCGTTCGACAGCCTGCTTACGGTCGTGTTTAACGAGGCTGTCTCCCCGGCGACGGCCACGAATCCGAACAACTACCGGATCTACCGCTACGGCACCCTCGTGCCTTCGTACGCGTACCGGGCGGTCATCACCGAGCCGAGGCGCGTCGTTCTCTCGTTCAACAACCTGAACCTCCTCCCGACGCAGGTCACGCTCACCGTCAAGGTGACGAACGTCACGGATCTCTCCGGGAACGTCATATCATCGAGCTTCAATACGGCCAGCTTCATGGTCGCCGACACGAGCCCTCCGTTCCTCGTGGCGGTCGAGGCGCTCGGGGCGCGCCTCGTGCAGGTGAGATTCAACGAGGAGGTCCAAGCTTCCTCCGCCGAGCTCACGAGCAACTACGAGATCGAGCTGAGCGGCACGACGACGACCGTCCCCATCACCGCCGCCGTCCTGCAGCCCGACCGGCGGTTCGTGCAGCTCTCTCTCGGCACCGACCTCACGCTCGAGGTCGAGTACCTGCTTCGGGCGAACAATATCCATGACCTCCACGGGAACGTGCTGTCCGTCGTCACGTGGATGGTCTTCGTGTGGCACGACACGTACGCGCCCGTTCCGCTCTCGGCCGAACCGCTCAGCCGCACCCTCGTGAGGGTGGCGTTCAACGAGCAGCTGGAAGAGACCACGGCGGAGACGAAGGCGAACTACCGCATGTTCGAGACGGCTACGAGCGCGATATACCTCCCCGTTTCGAGCGCGGAGCTCGAGGCCGGCGGGGATGCGGTGCGGCTTTCCCTCGGCGCCGCGATGAAGCTCGATATCGGCTACACGATCCGCATTCAGAACGTGCGGGATCTGAAGGGCAACGCCATCGCCACCGCGACGATCACCACGATCTACCCCGACACGTTCCCGCCGGTCCTGACGGGGGTCACGCCGACCTCGGCGGCAACGGTCGAGCTCGCCTTCGACGAGCCGATCGCGAGGAGCACGGCGGAGGACGAATCGAACTACCAGCTCTTCGAGACGGCCGATCCGGCTCACGTGATCGGGATCGCGGCCGCGGCGCTGATGCCCGATTCGTCGCGCATCGGGCTCGTGCTCGCGGTCGATATGGCGGCCGGGGTGAACTACACGATCTCGATGAGCAACCTCGCCGATCGCGCCGAGAACGTCATACCGCCGGGGACTTCGCGCTCCTTCGACTTCATGGACGCAACCCCGCCGGCGCTCATCTCGGCGCACGCCCCGGCGAACACGGACGTGCTCGCCCGCTTCAGCGAGAAGCTCGATCCCGTCACGGCGCAGAATCCGTCGAACTACCTCGTCTACGAGACGGCGAATGCGAGCGCCACGGTTCCCGTGTCGAGCGCCGCGCTCCAGAGCGATTCGATGTACGTTCTCCTGACGCTCGGCGGAACGCTGCAGGAGGGAATCATGTACTCGCTCGCCGCGTCGGGAATCACCGACCGCGTCGGCAATCCCATCCCGGCCGGCAGCGTCGTCCAGATCAGCCGGCCGGACATCACGCCGCCGCAGCTGAGCGGGGCCGAGGCGACGACCCTCTCGTACGTGCGGGTCGCGTTCAACGAGCCGGTCACCACGGCGACCGCCGTCGTGACGACGAACTACACGATCATCCCCGTCAGCTTCTCGGGCCCGTCGTTCCATCCCGAGTCCGTCGAGCGGCCCAACAGCCTGACGGCGGGGCTCCATCTGAGCGCCAATCTCGAGTCGGGCGCCACGTACAAGGTGAGCGTGTCGAACGTCACGGACCTCGCGGGGAATCCGATCCCCCCCGGAAGCGAGGCGAGCTTCTCCACGCCCTACGGGCCTCCGAGCGGCACGGGATTCATCGGGCTGTACGCGGACGAGTTCCATTCGACCAACGAGATACATCCCTCGGCCCCCTACACGATCCTCCCGATGTGGGTCTGGTGTCTCCCCGGAGACTACGGCATGATAGCGGCGGAGTTCAGCGTCACCTACCCGGCGAACATCGTCCCGATGGCCGTGGCGTTCAATCCGGCCATCACGGTCACGCTCGGAAGCATCAACACGGATTTGAGCGTCGCCTTCGGAGCGTGCTGCGACGGATGGACCTATACCGTCCAGCAGAATCTCTTCGTGCTCAGTCTCAATCCATCCGTGGTCAGGCTCAACGCGGGGGCCCTCTTCGCCAACTGCACCACGGGATACCCGATCGAGACCGGGACGGTCATCAGCGACCTGAGCTGCAACGCTCCTCCCGTCGCGACGCTCCTGCAGGAGTCTGCCTCTTTGTACGGTGACGGCGCGGTGAGCGTAACGTGGCGCCTGAGCCGGATGGACGAAAACGCGCGCTTCGGCGTTTCCCGCCGCGAGGAAGGAGCGACGTCGTACGGCGATCCGTCATACGAAGTCACGGCCGACGGGCTCTTGTTCACCTACCGCGACGCGAGCGTCGTACCGGGGAAGGCGTATCGCTACCGGGTGGAGTACACGGACGGCTCGGGATCACACGTCCTCTTCGAGACGGATCGCATCGCCATCCCGGCGATGCCGCTCGCGCTCGAGCAGAACTGGCCGAACCCGTTCAATCCGTCCACGACGATTTCGTACTATCTCCCGGAATCGGGCCGCGTCCGGCTCGAGATCTTCGACGTCTCGGGACGCCGCGTCGCCTGTCTCGTGGATAAGACCCAGGAACGGGGAAACCACAGCGCCGTGTGGAACGGCGCATCGGAGTCTGGACGGCCCGCGGCCGCCGGGCTTTACATCTACAGGCTGACCGCGGGACACGAGACGCTGTCGAGAAAGATGGTGCTCGTCAGATAAAGAGGGAGAACTTCGAGTCCATCGCCTCGGAGATGAAGGTCGCGACGCCGCCCATCTCGACGCCGTCGATAAAGTCCTTTTTGTCGATCTCCATCACGTTGCAGCTCATCTCGCACGCGACGAGACGAACGCCCTGCTCCTGCGCCTGCTTCACGAGGACGGGGAGCGGCGTGACGTTGTGATTCTTCATCATCTTCTTGAACATCCAGCGCCACATG
>JBFYZJ010000014.1:0-4556 GCA_041309565.1 Candidatus Krumholzibacteriota bacterium | reverse complement strand
CCCGTATCGTCCGACGATCCCGCGACGATCGTCTACACGTCGGGCACGACGGGCGTCCCGAAGGGGGTCGTGCTGTCGCACGGGAACATTCTCTTCGACGTGTTCGCCGCGACGCGCCATTTCGGGATCGGGCCGGAGGATACGTTTCTCTCGTTCCTGCCGCTCTGCCACATGTTCGAGCGGACATGCGGGTACTATACGATGCTCCTCGCCGGCGCCACGATCGCCTACGCGGAGGGTGTCTCGACCATCGTGAGCGACGTGCAGAAGATCCGCCCGACGATCATCATCGTCGTGCCGCGCGTCGTCGAGAAGATTTACGAGGCGGTCGAACGGAAGGTCATGGAGGCGCCCCTTCTGAGGCGAAAGCTCGTCTACGGCGCGGTGAAATGCCTCAACGAACGCGTGAATCGCCGCTACCGGGGGGAGCCGGTGCCGTTTCCGCTCCGCGCGCGGGCCGCGCTCTGCGACCGCCTCGTCGCGGCGAAATTCAGGAAGATCGCCGGGGGGAGGCTGCGGCTCCTCGTTTCCGGCGGGGCGCCCCTCGACCGGAAGCTCGCGAAGACGCTCCACGTCCTCGGCTTCAACATCGCCGAGGGATACGGTCTCACGGAGACCGCGCCGATCGTGTGCGCCGCCGCGCTCGAGGACAACCGGCTCGGCACGGTCGGCAAGCCCCTCGAAGGCGTCGAGCTGAAGATCGGCGAATGGGACGAGATCCTCGTCCGGGGCCCGAACGTCATGTGCGGGTATTTCAACATGCCCGAGGAGACGGCGAAGGCGATCGACCGCGACGGGTGGTTCCACACGGGGGATCAGGGGAGGCTCGACGAGCGGGGCAACCTCATCATCACGGGGAGGCTCAAGGAGCTCATCGTCACCTCCTACGGGAAGAAGGTTGCGCCCGTGCCGATAGAGGCGGAAATCGCGAAGAGCCCCTATATCGATCAGGTGGTCCTCCACGGCGACAACAGGAAGTTCATCGTCGCGCTCGTCGTTCCGCAGCGCGACGCGGTCGAGCGGTACGCGCGGGAGAAGGGGATCGCCGCCGCCGGCTACCCGGAGCTTCTTGTCCGGAAGGAGATTGTCGACCTCGTCGCGGCGGAGATCGAGCGCGCGACGAAGGATCTCGCGCCGTTCGAGAAGGTCAGGGCGTTCGAGCTGATTCCCGACGGTTTCACCGTCGCGAACGAGATGCTCACGCCGACGCTCAAGCTCAGGAGAAAGAAAGTCATGGAACGATACCGCGACGCGATCGAGGCGCTCTATGCCGCGTGCAAGGAAAGGTGAACGATGAGCGACACCGTTTTTCTCACGGGCGCGACCGGCTACATCGGATCGAGTCTCCTGCAGGCGTGGCTCGAGAAGACGGATGCGAATATCGTCGTTCTCGCGAGGGGAAAGCGCGACAAGAAGCCCCGCGCGCGGGTCGAGGGCGCGCTCGCGGCGCTCTCCGCCGGGCCGGGCGGGAGCGGCTTCGCGGAGCGGATCGAGGTGGCGGAGGGGGATGTTTCCTTCGAGAGGTTCGGGTTGAAGGAACAGGCCTATCGCGATCTCGCCTCGCGGGTCACGCACATCATTCACTGCGCCGCGGCGGCGCGCTTCGATCTCGAGCTGAACGACGCCCGAAAAACGAACGTCGGCGGCACGCGGAACATACTCGATTTCGGCACGGCGTGCGGCGGGCTTCGGAGAATCGACTACATCGGCACGGCCTACGTGGCGGGCCGGCGCCGCGGCGTCATCCTCGAGGACGAGCTCGACGAGGGGCAGGAGCACAGCAACACGTACGAGCGGAGCAAGATGGAGGCGGAGAAGCTCGTGCGGGAGAGCATGCGCGATCTCCCGATCGCGATCCTGCGCCCGAGCATCGTCATCTGCGATTCGCGCACGGGGCGCGCCTCGAGCTTCAACGGGTTCTACCGGGCGATGCGGATGTACTCGCTCGGGCTCATGCCGGCGGTGCCGGGGAATCCCTCGAGCACCATGGACCTCGTCCCGGTCGACTATGTCACTGACGCCGTCTATTCGATCGCGAACAATCCGGCGAGCCTCGGCGGGTGCTACCACCTGACCGCGGGGCTGCGCAACGCCCCGACGCTCGAAGAGATCGCCGCGCTCGCGAGCGAGCACTTCGGCCGGGAGAAGTTCGCGATCGTCCCCCCCGAGGTGTTCATCGCAAACGCCTCGAGGCTCGAAGTGAAGCTCGACGAGAAAGCCGCGGCCGCGCTCGAGGAGCTCATGCTCTATATGCCGTACCTCAACGGCCACCTCGAATTCGACAACTCGAACACCCTGCGGGACACCTGCCTCGCGGCTCCGCCGGCCGGGACATACTTCGGGAAAATGGCAAAATACATACAGCTGCATGCAACCTTGTAGCGCCGTCTTGCGTTAATCACTCAAGAATCCACCGTGGCGCATCGGACGAAACGGCTGAGCAGGGTGGTGTGCCCATGAAACTCAAAAACGTATTCATCGGCGTCGCAGTCGGTCTCGTTACGGTCGTCGCGGCGGTCGCAGACGGGCTGTGCGCGGCAGGCAGCCAGGATACGACGAAAACGCTGTCGGAGCGCAAAACGACGACGGCGATCCGCGCGACGAACGGCGGGATCAAGGTCGACGGCGTCCTCGACGAGAGCGACTGGGGCAAGGCGCCCGTCTGCGAGGGCTTCATCCAGCACGAGCCGTACGACGGCCGCCCCGCCACCGAGCGGACGACCGTCCGCGTCATCTATGACGACGAGCGCATCTACGTCGGCATGAAGGCCTACGATTTGGAGCCGGGCAAGATAGCGGCGCATCTGACGAGGAGGGACGACGACAGCCCCTCCGACTGGCTCTACATCGGCTTCGACAGCTACAACGACAATCGCTCCGGTTTTCTCTTCGGCGTGAACGCCGCGGGCACCAAGCAGGATATCTTCTACTTCAACGATACCGAGGAGGACGGCAACTGGAACGCCGTCTGGGACGTCGGCACGCGCATCGACGCCGACGGCTGGACGGCCGAGTTCGCCATTCCCTTCAGCCAGCTCCGCTTCGCGAACAACCGTGAAACGCACGACTGGGGATTCCAGGCGGCCCGTCAGATCTGCCGGCGGACGGAGCTCTCGTTCCTCAGCCCGACGCCGCAGAAGGCGGATCAGTTCGTCTCGCTCTTCGGGCGGCTCGAGGGGCTCGAGCGCATCCCGCCGCCGTCGCGGCTCGAGATCCTCCCGTACACCGTGGCGAGCGCGACGACCTTCGCGGAGGCCGGGGACGATCCCTTCAAGCAAGAGACGCAGTGGAACGGCAGCATCGGCGGCGATCTCAAGTACCGCCTCACGACCGACTTCACCGTCGACGCGACGATCAACCCCGATTTCGGGCAGGTCGAGCAGGACCCCTCCGAGGTCAACCTGACCGCCTACGAATCGTACTTCGCCGAGAAGCGTCCCTTTTTCATGGAGGGGGCCGGGCTTTTTCAGTACCGGCTCATGTTCGGCGACGACAACAGCGAGCGCCTCTTCTACTCGCGGCGCATCGGCCGCGCCCCGCAGCTTTCCGCGCTCGATTCGAAGCGCTTCTCCGACACGGAAGGGTACTACGAGGACACTCCCTCCTACACGACGATCCTCGGCGCGGCCAAGATCACCGGCAAGACCGCGAGCGGCGTCTCGATCGGAGTGCTCGAAGCGCTGACCGACAAGGAAGAGGCGGTCGTCGAGATTCCGGGCGAGGACCGTCTCGGCGTGGCCGTCGAGCCCATAACGAACTACCTCGTCGCCCGCGCGCAGAAGGACTACAACGAAGGCCGCACGACCGTCGGCGGCATCGTCACGAACGTCACGCGCGACCTCGCGGGAGGGGATTTCGACGGTCTTCTGAAGTCGGCCGTCACGGGAGGGCTCGATTTTTCCCATCGCTGGCACAACAACGAGTACTTCGTCACCGGGCGCGTGCTCGGAAGCTACGTCGCGGGGAGCGAAGAGGCCCTCTCCAAGGTGCAGACGTCCTCGGCGCGCTACTACCAGCGGCCGGACGCCGACTACATCGAATACGATCCGTCGAGGACCTCGCTCGGCGGCTATGGAACCGTCATCGACGGCGGCCGCAGCGGCGGGGAGCGCTGGAACTACCTGCTCGGGCTCCGGGTGCGTTCCCCCGGCTTCGAGGTGAACGACATCGGCTACATGAACGAAGCGGACAACGTCCTGAGCGTCGCGTGGGTGGGCTACCGGTACCGCGAGCCGAAGTGGATCGTCAAGCGGACGAGCCTCAACCTGAACCTGTACGATGAGCGGAACTACGGCGCCGATCGGACGGGCTCCGGCGGCAACATCAACGGCTCCGTCCTCTTCACGAACAACTGGGGCGTCTATCTCAGCGTCGAGCACACGGCGGAGCGTCTTGCTTCGGGCGTCTCGCTGGGCGGGCCGCTCGTGGTCTGCCCGGCGAGTTTCAACTCGTGGTTCGGCGCGAATACGTATGAAAGGAAGCGGCTCATGGCCGGTTTCGACGCCGGTTACAACCGCGACGACGAGGGATTCGCGGGGTACTACGGCGGACCCTAT
>JBFYZJ010000013.1:0-4035 GCA_041309565.1 Candidatus Krumholzibacteriota bacterium | reverse complement strand
CCCGTATTCGATCTCGTGCTCGAGAACGGCGGCGGCTCGTCCGCGGCTCCCGTGAGCGTTTCGAGCGTCGTGCTCACCGCGATGGACGCGAACGGCGATACGATCGACGCGGGAAAGCTCTTCAAGGCATTCCGTCTCGCCGGTTCGAGCGGAAACACCTACACGTTCATCGAATCATTCGCCGGATCGGCCTCGATCCGGTGCGAGATTCAGCCCGCGGTCAGCGTCGCGCCGCAGGTGCCCGTGATGCTTCGGGGCACGATCGACTGCCTCCACGAACCGGCCGCGCCGGGATTCTCGCTTTCGCTCCGCGACTCGCTCGACCTCGCGGCCCGGGACGCGAATTCGGGACAGCCGGTCGAAGTGCTGGCGGCGGCCGGCTCTTCCGGTTTCCCCATGAGCACGGGCGTGTCGCTCTTCCGCGCCCCGCTCGCGGGCGTCGCCGTCGAGGGATGGGGGCTCATGGCGGAGCGGATCGTGGCGGGAACGACGGATGCCGCCGCGCTGAGGCTCGTCATCGAGCACCCCGGGGCGCCGATCGAATCTTCCTACTCCTGCAGCGGCCTCGCCGTGCGGCTCCTCGACGAGCTCGGCGGTCCGCTCGCGCCCGCCGACGTTCTCTCCGCCGTCAGGGTGCGTCGGGGTGCCGAGGAGCTCGCGGCGGTGTACATCAACGCGTCGAACGGCTCCGACATTCTGCTCCCGTTCGCAGCGCCGCTCGTCGCGGCGCCGGGCGGGACCGACACCCTCGACCTCTATTTCGACCTCGAGGCGTCTCCTGCGCGTCTGCGCTTCCAGATGCACGTCAACGCGGCGGGCATCGACGTCGCCGACGCGACGGACGGCCGCGAGGATATTCCGCTCGCCGGGTCGTTCCCAATCACGAGCGGTCTCGGGACGATCGTCTTCCCCGCGGGAAGCGTGTTGCTCGCGGCCGACGGGCTCTTCCCGGCGAACGTCGCCGCGGGGGTCGAAACCGGCTGCATGAGGCTCGAGTTCTCGCGCGAGGACGAGTCATCCGGCTCGCGGGTCTTCGTCGACGGCTTCGCGCTCGAAGCGCTCGACGAAGGGGATCGCGTCATCGATCCTTCGCGCGTCATTCAGGCGCTCCGCGTTTCCGGCGAATCCGGGGATATCGCCTCGAGCTGGAGCGTCGTCGCCGGCCGCATCGAGGTCGCCTTCGCCGATACGGTCGCCGTCGGGGAGGACGAGGCGCTCGCGTTCACGGTGTCGGTCGCGACCGCGGCGAACCCGCCCGTGAAGGCGCTGAGCCTCCGCATACCCTCCGCCGACGCGCTTGCCTGCAGGGACGAGGCAACCGGCGCCCCGGTCGCCGTCGTGGCGGCGTCGGGCGCGTTCCCGTTCGGCTCGGGAAAAACGGCCATCCTCGCCCAGGACATCGAAGCGTCGTTCTCCAACTACCCGAATCCGTTCGTCGCAGGAAGAGAGAAGACGACGATCACGTTCTTCATGCCGAGCGCGGGCGTCGCGAGCGCGCATGTGTACACGATTACGGGGCAGGCGGTGAAGACGATCCTCGAGAACGAGTCTCTCGCCGCCGGCCTGCATCAGGAGTTTTCCTGGGACGGGAAGAACGGGGAAGGGAGAACCGTGCTGAACGGCGCGTATTTCCTCGTTCTCGAAATCACGGCTGGCGGACAGGACTATACGTTCAAGCGAAAGGTCGCCCTTGTTCAGTGATGACCGCGAGACAAGGGCGGGAGCGCGTATGAGACACAAACTGATCGTCTTCGTCCTCTTGGTAGGAACCGCCGTTCCGGTCTTCGGACACGACGGCGGCGCGGGGACGACCGGCCCGTTCGAACTCGGCGCGGGCGGCAGGCGCATCGCGATGGGAGGAGCGGGCGCCGCGGTATGGGGCGATTCGTACGCGCTCTTCTGGAATCCGGCGGGGCTTTCACGGATCGAATACAAGGAGGCGAGCCTGTTCCACACCTCCCTCTTCGACGAATCGACGACCTATTCGGCCCTGGCGCTCTCGCACCCGTTCCTCGATATGGGCGTCTTTTCGTTCGGGATCATTCAGCTCCGCGTCGGCGGAATCGAGCAACGGGACGCTTCGAACATGCTCCTCGAGGGGGAAATGCGCGACACTGAGACGCGCTACGAGCTCGGATTCGCGCGCGAGATCGCGAAGGGGCTCTCCGTGGGAGTCGACGCCAAGCTCGACCGGTTCTCGCAGGGCCCGTACAGCGCCAACGGCCTCGGACTCGATGCGGGGATCGGCCTCGAGACGCCCGTTCGCTCCTCCGCCGTCGATGGCATCGCCATCGGGCTTTCGATCATGAACCTGATCGAGCCGACGATAAAGCTCGTCGAGTGCGAATCGGGTGACCCGCGAGGCGTGCTTGCGGGCGCGGCGGTGTGGAAGTCGATTTCGCAGAGTCTGCAGGATCGTCTCACGATCGCCGTCGACGTCAAGAAATCGCAAACCTCGGATGCCCGCCTCCACTTCGGGGCGGAGTACCGGGTCAAGGACGCCTTTGCCGCGCGGGGAGGATGGGACGCCGGAGCGCCGACCTTCGGATGCGGCGTCGAAGTGAAGAGCATCCTCTTCGACTATGCGTACCGCGGCACCGAGCTCGGCGGAAATCATCTCTTTTCTCTCGCGATGCGGTTCGGCGCGTCGCGGAGCGAGGAGCGCGAACGGGCGCAGCGGCTCCGCGACGAGGAGATGCGGAGAGAGCTTGATGCCCGGATCGTGAGCTACGAGAGCCGTTCCATCAATTCAGCGCTCGACGAAGCGCAGGCGAGCCTCGCCCGAGGAGACCACGCCGACGCGATCGACCGCTTCCGCGGGGTGCTCCTCTGGGCTCCCGCGAACGAACTCGCGCAGGACGGTCTCCGCCGCGCCTCGGCGGCGCTCGCGATCGCAGCCGGTGATTCACTCATGGCGAGCGGCAGATACGCCGAGGCGCTCTTGTCCTACCGCGAGGCGCAGAAGAATCTCACGTCGGAGGAGACAGCCAACCGCATCCTGCGGTGCGAGCGGCGCATTCAGGAGCTTTCGAGCACGGAACGCATGAAGAACGAGATGCTCGCGACGGCTATCGACCGCTACGCGAGCCGCGACTGGGATGACGCCGCCGCCGGCTTCAAGGGAGTCCTCGCCGTCGAGCCGGGAAACGAACTCGCGCAGACCTACCTCGCGCGGACCGACGAGAAGGCCCGCGAGGAGTACGAGCGGGCGCTCGCCGGGGCCGACCGTCTCGCCGCGAGCGGGCGCTTCGCCGCCGCGATTCAATCCCTCACGATTGAGCTCGAGAAACGTCCGAGCGACGCGCGCCTTCAGGCGAAGATCGCCGAGGTCGCGCGGCTCCAGAAGAACGCGGAGCTCGCGGTGTCGAGCGCGGCTGCAGCGAAGAGCCGCCCGGCGCCGGTATCGGCCGAGGAACGGGAGCGGCTGCGCTCGGCGTACGATCGCGGGATCGAGTTTCTCTCGCAGGCCGATTTCGCCCGCGCGATCGGCGAATGGGAAGGCGTGTATCGCGTCGATCCGCAGTTCGAGCAAGTCGCCGGCTACCTCGTGAAGGCGTACCAGTATCTCGGCATGGAATATTACGCGCGCCACGAATACGAACGGGCGCTGGAAATCTGGACCAAGATACTCGTGGTCGATCCGAACAACGAGAAGGCGATCCGCTACATCACGAAGACGAGGGAAGAGCTTTCGAAGCTCGAGGGATTCACGAGCCGCTGACGGCGGGTGGGCGCATGAGAGCGATGAGTCTTAAAATACAGGTCACGCTGCTTGTCATCCTGCTCATCGCGGGTCTCGTCGCGGCGTTCTCGTGGACCGTCGTGACGAACGAGAAGAGAATGCTGTTGGCGGAGGTCATCCAGAAGATCATTCTCGAGGGACGGAACCTCGCGCTCAGCTCGGCGAAACCGCTTCTCCACGAGGACCCCGAGTTCGAGCTCTATCCGCTCGTCGCGAGCGCGCAGGAAGCCGAACACGATATCGTCTCGATCGTCGTCGTGGATCGGGCGGGAACGATCAAGGGGCACCGCGAC
>JBFYZJ010000012.1:0-2982 GCA_041309565.1 Candidatus Krumholzibacteriota bacterium | reverse complement strand
CCATACCGGCGGGGCGCGAGAAGCCGCTCGGCACGGCGGACGCGCTCCTGCGCGCCTTTCAGGCGGCGCCGCGGTGGAAGGGACAGCGCGCCACCGTCGTCAACAGCGACAATCTCTACTCGGTCGAGGCCTTGAAGCTCCTCATGAGCGACGGTCACGACAACGCCATGATCGATTACGACCGCTCGGCGCTCCGCTTCGAGCAGGAGCGCGTCTCGGCATTCGCCGTCATCAAGAAGGATGCCGAGGGTTATCTTGTGGAGATCGTGGAGAAGCCGTCGGCGGAGCAGATTGCGCTCGTCGCCGACGCCCGCGGGCGCATCGGCGTCAGCATGAACGCGTGGCGGTTCTCGTTCGATTTGATGCTTCCCTGCCTCGAGACCGTGCCCCTCAATCCCGTTCGCCAGGAGAAGGAGCTCCCCACGGCCGTCAAGATGATGGTCGACCGGCGGCCGCGATGCGTTTTCACGATCCCGCTCTCGGAGCACGTGCCCGATCTCACGTCCCCCGCCGATATTCTGCGGGTCATCGAGGAGCTCAACGGAGCGCAGTGACTTCAGATTTTTCCGTGCGCTTTCAGCGTGTCGATGAACGCCTCCATGAGCAGCTCAAGATCATGGGCATGTCTCTCTTCATAAGGATAGGTGGCCTTGATATACGGTCCGGGACCGGCGGCATCGGCATCGATCTGCGCAATCAGATTATGCGTAAAGGTATCCAGGTCTTCGTCTTCGTACGCATATTCGTAACCGACTCTCAGCGAGTCGTTGTATCCGTCGAGCGTGACTCTGGTCGTATCGCCCTGGCTGTCGATAAGGGATAGCGCTACATCGGGCGCCAGTGTAATCCCGTTCCGGGCAAAGACATTCGTAATAATAACGCGGGCTTCGTGCTCGGTCAGAAAATCCGGTCGCACCGGCGGAGGTCCGGTGACTCCTGTTCCTCCCGTATCTCCCGTGATTCCGATACCGACGTCGCACGACTCCAGAAGAACGAGCAGCGCGGCGGACACGGTTCCTTTCGCCGCCAGGGCCAATCCTGCCGCTCGCCTCCACGGCTTGAAGATCTCTCGGGGATACCGCGGGACGGAATATGATCCGACTCGGCTAATCCGCAGCATCGGCGCCGCTCCTTTTGATCGCACAGTCCTCGATGTAGGACGACAGGGGGAATGCCTTATCGTAGAACTTTCTTTCGAACAGGGCAACGTCCCGTTTCCATAATTTATTCGCGAGCTTGTCGACAATCGGCATGAGCATACGCTCATGCTCGCAGATAATGGGCGGCACGGTCGCCAGGCTCCCGGTCGCGCGCCAGTTCACGCACCCGCAGTAAGTCGCGCACCGCCCGGCGAGCGCGCAGCCGGCGCAGGATTCTTTGTCCCGGTAGTTTTCCCCCACGAACCACGCGCGCCGGGATTCATCGAAGCCCCTGAATACGTCGCCGATTGAATTATCGAGAAAGGACGCATCATCGGTCCCGACGAACTGCACGCAGGGGTAGATCCTGCCGGATGCGGCGATCGCGATCTGCGTGTTGGCGAGGTCGCACAGATCGCCTTTTCCGTACGGCTTCTGCGCATGCGTCTTGATGCGCTCGTCGAAGGGGCTGTAGTACAGCTTGCGGCCCATCGCGAGGGCATCGAAGTAGAAGCGGGAGAGGGCAGTGTACTGTTTCTTCAGGTTTCGCAGATCGGAGCTTTGCCACGGCGCGGAGTAGTCGAGGGTCTGCAGAACGTACCGGAATCCGACGTCGAACAGATGTTGCGCGCCCTCGGCGACGAAGGGAACCGTCTCCGGCACGATCACGGATACCGCGATCGTATATGGATTGAATTCGAGAATGTCGGGTACGCGCTCCACGATGCGCTCGTAGGAACCTCTTCCGTCGGCGAACCGGCGAATCCGATCGTGCTGGGCCCGGCTGCCGTCGATGCTGAGAACGAAGAACATCTCGTGATCTCGGCAGAATTCGAGAAGCTTCCTGTCGACGAGCGTTCCGTTGGTCGACATCCGGAACTGTATGTTCCGTCCGTAGCGTTCCCGAGAAGAGGAGACGATCTCTTGGATGAGGGGAAACTCGAGCATCGGCTCGCCGCCGAAGAACGTGACTGCGCATGTGCCGTCGGAGTTTTCGGCGAGGAAGTCCATCGCCCGGCGCGCCGTATCGAGCGACATGCGCCTGTCGATCTTCTCGCCGGCGTAGCAGTACGTGCAGCGTAGATTGCAGTTATGAGTGAGGCAGAGAGCGGCGTACTTGACGTGGGACAGTATCACCGAAAGCCTTCCGCTGGAGACACCAGAACCCGTCCCCCCGGCGGGGGTGCCTACTCCATGTGATCATGCCCAGGGGAAGCCGATACGATTCAATTGTACATAATGGCGACGGAGAATGCAAATGGAATGCTGTCCATCAGGCATTTAATCGCAGCTGCGCACTCGACGCCGCTCACGCGAGGCTCTTGATTTCGGTGAAGACTCGTTTGCGGAAGGGCACCTGCAGGTAGGACAGCTTGAGCTCTTCGTCGTCGATCGTCTCCGTGATCTGTTTTATCGTTTCCACGGCGTCGCGATAATACGCGAGCGCTTTGTGCGGCTCATCCTGATCCTTGTGATACAGCGCGAGCTCCCGTTGGATCTGCCACGTGGTCTCGCGAGTGCTCATCTTCTTGCTTACTTTAAGGGCGTCGGCGAGAATCTTCTTCGCGTCGTGCGAGTGCTCGTGCCGCGCGAGCATTCCTTTTCCGAGCATGAGGAGAGGCCTCAAGTACTCGCAGTGGATCGCATCGTAGATCTCTTCCGCTTCGCGAAGGTGCGGCGCTGCGAGCTTCGGCTTTCCCCGGGCGACCTGAATCATCGCCAGATTGATGAGTGCGTGGACGACGTCGTCCCGGTCCGAGGCTTTTCTGAAGTATGCGAGCGCTTTCTTGGCGTGGGGGAGCGCCTCGTCCGGCTCGAGGTTGTAGAGGTGGTGCAGGCCGAA
>JBFYZJ010000011.1:0-4992 GCA_041309565.1 Candidatus Krumholzibacteriota bacterium | reverse complement strand
GGCCGGCCCCCTGGACGCAGGCGAGCGAGGGGCACGTGGACCAGCCCGACGTTCTCAAGCGGATGTACGCGCAGACCGTCATCGACGTCCGCCGCGCGGTCGACGTTCTCGTCGCGCGGGGGGATGTCGATCCGGGTCGAATAGCCTACGTCGGCCACAGCTTCGGCGCGACGTGGGGGGGCGTGCTCGCCGGCGTCGACAAGCGCTTCAGGACGCACATTCTCATGGGAGGGCTTCCGACGCTCGTCGATCTCAGCCCGCAGGGTCTCCCGTCGATGGACGCGTACAGCGAACGTCTCAAGAAATACCTGACCGCGGAGCAGCTCCGGAACTACCTCGACGTCCTGACGCCGATGAGCGGCTCGGCGTTCATCGGACACGCGGCGCCCGCCTCGATCCTCATGCAGTTCGCCCGATTCGATTCGTGGATCTCGACAAAGGCCGCCGGCGCTTATTTCGACGCGGCGAGCGAGCCGAAGGAGATTCGCTGGTATTCGACCTCCCACGAGTTCAACGACGTCGCGGCGCTCGTCGACCGGGCGGCATGGCTCGAGGAGGAGATCGGCATCGCCGGCGCGGTTTCGACCCTTGGGGATCTCACGGGCGCGAGGTAGTCCGCGCAAGGCGGTTCGGCGCTCATACGCCTCTTCACCGGCTCGAGCACGAAACGATTATTCTTTACAAATGACGGGGCGACGGCGAAAATCACCCCCTGGACGCATTTCACAGGAGGAGGAATCGGTATGAGGTTTCCGGTGCTCGTTCTCGTGTGTCTCCTGATGGTTTCCGCCGCGGTTTCGGCGCAGGAAACGCCGGGGTTGACCGTCGAAGAGATGGTGTTTTGCGCGGCCGTGCAGGATCGCGCGCCGTCGCTTCCCGATACGGCGTTCGCATCGACCGTGGAGGACGTCTGGTGCTTCGTCAGGGTAACGGGCGCCGCCGATACGACGTCGGTCACGCACGTGTGGTACTATAACGATCGCGAGTTGTCGCGGATCGATCTCGCGGTGAAATCGGCGAACTGGCGCACGTGGAGCTCGAAAATGATCCTTCCCGAATGGCAGGGAATCTGGCGCGTCGACGTTCTTTCGCCGGCCGGCGACATACTGAAGAGCGGCACCTTTTCGATCAAGCCCTAGCGCAGGGGATCGAACGGAGGGCATGCAATGACATCACGAACCGGCACCGGCCGCTCCATTCTCCCGTGTCTGATTTTCATCCTGCTGACCAGCCCGTTTTCGCGCGGCGCGGCCGCGGATGATACCGGCGCGCACGTCATCCACATCAGCGTCGACGGGCTCCGCGGCGACGCGATCGCGGCGCTCGGGCCCCGCGCCGTTCCGAATTTCTACCGCCTCAGGATCGAAGGGGCATTCACCGATAACGCGCGCACCGACTTCGATTACACCATCACGCTGCCGAATCACGCCTGCGAGCTCACCGCGCGGCCGGTGCTCGGGCCGGACGGGCACGGCGTCACCTTCAACGGCGACGACCCCCGCACCCTCGAGCAGGTCCACGGCTCCTACGTCGCCGGCGTGTTCGACGTTGCGCACGATCACGGCCTCGCGACCGGGATGTATGCGAGCAAGAGCAAGTTCGCGATCTTCGACCGGAGCTGGAACGAGACCTACGGAGCGCTCGATGCGACGGGAATCGATGACGGACGGGACAAGATCGACGTGTACGTGTATCAGGCGAACACCGCGGCGCTCCTCGACAGTTTCGTCGGGCGCATGACGGCCGCGCCGCATCGCTACTCGTTCATTCATTTCGCCGATCCGGACGCGGCGGGGCATTCGTTCGGCTGGGAGAGCGTTTATTATCTCAATTCGATCGAAAAGATCGACGGATACCTCGCGCGCATTCTCGAACTGATCGAGGGGGACGCGCGATTGGCGGACAAGACGTATATCGTCGTGACCTCCGATCATGGGGGGACCGGCACCGATCACGCGGCCGTTACGAATCCGCTGAACTACACGGTGCCGCTCCTCGTGTGGGGACCGGGCATTCCGGCGGGGGCGGATCTCTACGAGATGAACGCGGCGACGCGCGCGAATCCGGGAACCTCGAGACCGCCCTTTCCGACGTTTCCGCCGCCGATCCGCAACGGCGAGACGGCGAACATCTCGCTCGATCTCCTCGGGCTCCCCGCCGTCCCCGGCTCCGTGATCGACTCCGCTCTGGACTGCGACGCGCTGCTTCCCGGCGGCGCCGACGCGCTCCCCGCCGTTTCCATTACGAGCCCTCCGCCCGGAACATCGATCGGATACCCGGCGGGCATCGTCATCGAGGCGTCGGCCGATCCGCGGGGGGGCGCCATCGCGTCCGTCGAATTCTTCGCGGACGGCGCGCCGCTCGGGGCCGATTCGACGAGCCCCTATTCATTCGCGTGGCCGGAGATTCCGCTCGGGCGCTACCGGCTCACGGCGCGGGCGGTCCGCGACGACGGAATCGCCGCGACCGCGAGCGTCGCTTTCGAGGTCGCCTCGGTCACGGGGGACGATCACGGCCCTTCGCCGATGCGTATGCCGCGCGTCTATCCGAATCCCCTCGACCGTTCGGCGACGATTCAGTTCTCCCTTGCGGCGGGCGACGCCGTCGAGATCGACGTGTACGATCCGCGGGGGCGCCGCGTCGAGCGTCTCTTCGGCGGGCGTTTGGATGCGGGATCCCACGAGATAGTGTTCGACGCGTCGAGCTACGCGCCGGGGATCTATTTTCTGAGGCTTCGATCGAGCGACGTCGTGCGCACGGGAAAGCTCATGATCGTTCGCTGACGCGGCCGCCGTTTCGGACGGCGGTTTGGGTCCGCCCGTCGGGGAGAGGGATCACGCAATGAAGGAAACCCTGCAGTCAATCAATCCGGCGACCGGCGAGGTCGCCGGCGTCTACGAGGAGCTTCCGCGGGAAGCCGCCGCGCGGGCGATCGACGAATCGCACGCGGCATTCGAACGCTGGCGCGAAACCTCGTTCGCCGAGCGGAGCGCTTTCATGGAGCGCGCGGCGACGGTTCTCCGCGCCCGCTTGGCGGAATACGCGCGCCTCATGGCGATCGAGATGGGAAAGCCGGTCCGCCAGGGGCGCGCCGAGATCGAGAAATGCGCCTCGGTGTGCGAGTACTACGCGCGGAACGCGGAGGGCTTCCTCGCGAGCGAAACGGTCGCGACCGAAGCGAGGAGAAGCTACGTCGCGTACCGGCCGCTCGGCGTCATTCTCGCGGTCATGCCGTGGAATTTTCCCTTCTGGCAGGTGTTCCGGTTCGCCGCGCCGGCGCTCATGGCCGGCAACGCGGGCGTCCTCAAGCACGCCTCCAACGTGTGCGGCTGCGCGCTCGCGATCGAGGACGTATTCGCGGCGGCGGGATTTCCGCCGGGCGTGTTCCGGACCCTCATCGCCGGAAGCGGCGCAGTGGAAGGAATCATCTCCCATCCCGCGGTGCGGGCGGTCACCCTCACGGGGAGCGCCGCGGCGGGGAGGGCGGTCGCGCGCGCGGCCGGCCAGCATCTCAAGAAGACCGTGCTCGAGCTCGGGGGCAGCGATCCGTACGTCGTGCTCGACGACGCCGACGTGGCGCGCTCTGCCGCGATCTGCGCCGAGAGCAGGCTCATCAACGCCGGCCAGAGCTGCATCGCGGCCAAGCGGTTCATCGTCGTCGAATCGCGGATCGGCGAATTCACCGAGCGGCTCGTCGAGGAGATGCGGCGCCGGACGGTCGGCGATCCGCTGGACGAGGCGACCGACGTCGGGCCGCTCGCGCGCCTCGACGCGAGGGACGATCTCCACCGGCAGGTTGATGAGAGCGTGGCGCGCGGCGCGCGATGCATCCTCGGGGGACGCGTGCCTGCGGGGCGCGGCGCGTTCTATCCGCCGACGGTGCTCGCCGGCGTGACGAAGGGGATGAGCGCGCACGACGAGGAGCTGTTCGGCCCCGTCGCCGCGGTCGTCGCCGCCGCCGACGAGGAGCGCGCGATCCGCGCGGCCAACGACACGAGCTTCGGCCTCGGCGCGGCGGTCTTCTCGCGCGACACGGAGCGGGCCGAGCTGATCGCCGAGCGCCGGATCGAGGCGGGATCCTGTTTCGTCAACGCGTTCGTGAAATCCGATCCGCGCCTTCCGTTCGGCGGCATCGGGGAAAGCGGATACGGCAGGGAGCTGTCCCATTTCGGGATCAGGGAGTTCGTGAACGTGAAGACGGTCTACGTGGCCTGATCGCCTCGCGCGGGCAGGTTATTTGCCCGTTCCCTCGATATTTCCGTTCCAGAGATACGTGCGGGTCTCTTGCACGATCACTCCCGAGAGCGCCACGAGCGAGACGAGATTCGGGATCGCCATGAGGGCGTTCGTGATGTCGGCGAACGACCACACCATGCGGATCGTCGCGACCGAGCCGAGCATTACGCAGACCACCCAGAGCCACCGGTACGGTTTGACGGCGCGGATGCCGAAGAGGTACTCGCTCGCCTTCTCGCCGTAGTATGACCACCCGAGGAGCGTCGAGAAGACGAAGGTGAGAAGCCCGAAGGTGAGGATCGCCGGGCCGATCACGGGGATGTCGGCGAAGGCGGCCTTTGTCAGAGCGGCGCCGTGGAGGCCGTTCATCCATTCCCCCGAGTTCACGAGCACGAGCCCCGTCATCGCGCAGACGACGACGGTGTCCCAGAAGGTGCCCGTCGAGGAGACGAGCGCCTGGCGGATCGGGTTCTTCGTCTGCGCCGCCGCGGCGACGATCGGCGCGCTGCCGAGGCCCGATTCGTTCGAGAAGAGCCCCCGGGCGATGCCGTAGCGCATCGCCTCCCGCATCCCCGCGCCGAGGAATCCGCCGACCGCGGCCTGGCCGCTCCAGGCGCCCGACCAGATGAGCCGGAGCGACTCCGGTATCCCGCCCGCGTTGATGGCGAGAATGGCGGCGCATCCCCCGACATAGACGATCGCCATCACGGGGACTAGCCGCTCGCACCAGGCGGCGATCGATTTGATACCGCCGAG
>JBFYZJ010000010.1:0-8860 GCA_041309565.1 Candidatus Krumholzibacteriota bacterium | reverse complement strand
CCGGAATACTTGATGCCGCCGTCGGCGATGATCGGCACGCCCGCCTTCGACGCGACCGCCGCGCAGTCCATGATCGCGGTGAGCTGCGGCATGCCGATGCCGGCGATGACGCGGGTGGTGCAGATCGCGCCCGGGCCGATCCCGACCTTGATCGCGTCCACGCCGAGCCGGATGAGATCGCGCGCCGCCTCGGCCGTCGCGATGTTCCCCGCGATGATCGGGAGGCCACGGTGGCGCTTCTTGATCTTCGCGATCGCCGCCATCGTGTTCGTCGAGTGCGCGTGCGCCGTGTCCACGACGACGGCGTCGACGCCCGCCTCGCGGAGCGCGTCGACGCGGCGCATGTTGTCGGCGCCGACCCCGACCGCCGCGCCCACGCGCAGGCGGCCGTCCGCGTCCTTGCACGAGAGCGGGAAATCGAGCTTCTTCTGGATGTCCTTGTACGTGATGAGCCCCTTGAGCCGACGCTTGCGGTCGACGACGGGGAGCTTCTCGATGCGGTTCTCGTGGAGGATCTTCTTCGCCCGCTCGAGGGTGATGCCTTCAAGGGCGGTGATGAGATTCTCCGCGGTCATCACCTCGTGCACCTTCATGTCGTCCCGCTCGAGGAACCGCAGATCGCGGCTCGTGAGAATGCCGACGAGCACGCCGTCCTTCGTGACGGGAAGCCCCGAAATGCCGAACTTCCGCATCGTCTGCTTCGCCTCGCGCACGAGCTGGTCGGGGGACAGGGTGACGGGATTCGTGATCATGCCGCTCTCGCTCCGCTTCACGCGGTCGACGTGCTCGGCCTGCTCCATGACGGAGAGATTCTTGTGAATGATGCCGATGCCCCCCTCGCGGGCGAGCGCGATCGCGAGCCCGGCCTCGGTCACCGTGTCCATGGCCGCCGAGACGATCGGTATGTTGAGGCGTATCGAGCGGGTCAGCCTGGTTCTCGTATCGGTTTTGCTCGGGAGGATGCGCGATTTCCGGGGGATGAGGAGAACGTCGTCGAACGTGAGCCCTTCCTTGACAACCTTGGGTTTATTCACCTGCGGCGAAAGAGGCGTCGCCCCTTTCTTCCTCCTCTCGTCTCGAAGGATCCTCGGCGCCGGTTCATATATAGTCTACGCCATTGTAATGAGTGAACATACCGCCTGCCGCCGCGGCTGTCAAGCATTGTCGGGGAGGCCGTCGAGGGGGGCCATGGTGAGCCGCCGCCGCTCGTACGTCGCTACCTCGCGGACGCCGAACTCGCGGAGGAGGCCGATCGCGGCGTCGAAGTCCCTGCCGACGTCCGCGGGCGAATGGGCGTCCGAGCCGACGGACGCCGGCACCCCCTCGGCGACGCACGCGGCGAAGAAGCCGCGCTCGGGGTACACCGAGCCCGCGTTCCGCCGGATACCCCCCGTGTTGATCTCGATCGCCATCCTCCCCGCTGCGAGGAGCCGCGCGACTTCGCGGTGCTCCTTCTCCATGGAGCGGGTCGGCTGAAAAGCGCCTCGCCTGAGCGCGTCGGGATGCGCGACGATGTCGAAAAGCCCCGTCTCGATCATGCGCTTCAGCTTTTCGAAGTATTTCGGAAACGCCGTAACCGGGTCCTCGCTCGCGAAGCGGGCGATGCCGGCCTTGCTCGTGAAATGCCAGTCGCCGAGAAAATGGAGGGCGCCGATCACGTAGTCGAAGGGCTGGGACTCGAGGAGACGCTTCGTGGCCGCCTCGTGTCCCTCGAGATAATCGGCCTCGATGCCCAGCTTGATCGTGATGCGGCCGCGGTAGGTCTCCCGGAGCGAGAGCACCCGTTCAACGTAGAGCGGAAGCTTCTCCTCGGGCATCGCGTGATACGGATCGGGATTGACGGCGAGCGGCAGGTGGTCGCTGAATCCGATCTCGGCGAAGCCCTTGGCGAGAGCAGCCTCGACGTATTCGCCAAGTTCCCCCGTCCCGTGCCCGCTGAAGTTGCCGTGCAAATGGTAGTCGATCATGGTGCGTCAAAGATAGCAAACGGCGGGCGGTTGGGCAACAGCGCGGTACCCTTCACTTCCCGTCGATTATCGGCGGCGTGTCGGAAGGAACGCAGCGGAGATCGGCGTAGACGATCCAATAGGGATTATCGCGCAACGACAAACCAAAGCCGGTCAGCTCACCCCAGCACAGGATCCTCGTCGAATCGCCGAAGACCAACCCCTTGCCGAAGTAATGGAAGGTCCCGTTCTCGATATAGCTCAAGACGCACCCGAATCCGGAATTGAGCTGGTACGCATCATGGAATGCCGCCCGGAATTCGTCGCCTGGTGCGCCGTCCTTATCGTATTTCGTGACGAGCATCGGCTTCACCTTCGATGAATCGACCATATCGCGGACGTCATCGGGGAAAGCGCCTCCGGAGAGCGACACCCAGACCGAGAGAGCGCGCGCGAACTCCTGCGGTTCATAGGGAGCTTCCTTCCGGAGTTCTTCGAGCATCTTTTTCTGGTGTTGTTCGAGCGAATCCGGATCGCTCCGTTGATCGATCGTGGTCACCGCATATCCGGAGGGAGGCGTCAGGCTGAAATACGAGGTGTCGACCCGCGCGTTCCAGCGGAAATCGTCGTAGATCGAGTTCGGCTCGCCGGGTTCGAGCTCCGTCCAGCCGGCCGCCGCGGACCTCGCCGATCCCGCCGGGAGAAAATCGCTCACGTCGAACCCGTAGAGAGTCGCCGGCGTCATTCTTCTCCTGCTGGCGCTGACAATCTCGACTCTGAACGGCAGCTCCGTTTCGACGTCAACCCAGGTCGTCCACGTGAAGCCCTTGTCGATCCTGAGCTCGTACACCGCCATATCCCTCCCGTCACGGTGCTCCCTCCGAACAAAGCGATGGCCTTCCCTCTTGTAAAATCGGACATACTTCCTGAGAGGATCTTTCTGATCCTCGATCTGGCGCTGCAAAACTCGTTTCAGGCGTGGATCTTTCTCCGCGAGCTCCGATAGGTTCGACAGATGGTCGGCAAGGTAGGTTCTTTTCACTACTACCGCTCGCTTTTCAGCGGGATACATGCGAAGCTGGCTGCCCTCTCCGCCATGGTAGAACACAAGCGTGCTATCTTCGTACGTAACGCGGCTCACGCCCGCCTGGTTGCTCCCGCGTTCGATTGTTCGCCATTCACCGAGGACCCATTCCCGGTCGCGATAAATCACGTTCTCTGCCTGTTCCATCTTCTCCACGACCGCCGCGAAGGCGGGAACAGGGCCGTTGCGGAGGTCGCGCAGAAGATCGACGCCGAGAATGACGGCGACAATAACAACAGCAGCAGCGGCGAAATGCGCCATTCGGGGAGCGCTCGAGATTTTCCGACGGACTCCCGGCTTCCGTATTCGCGCCGGCCGCTCCGCCGGAATCGCCGCGATCGCTCGTTCCTCGGCGCGCATCTCCGCCGTCGAATGAAGCGCCGCGAGCCGTTCGAGCTGGGAATGATCCTCCGCGAGCCGTTCGCGGTATTCCCGGCACGATTCGCAGGCCGCGCAGTGGTTGTCGATCGCAGCCCGCTCGTCGGCGCCGAGCCCGCGCCCGATGGAATCTTCAATCTTCATTCGCATCTCTTCACAAGCGTGGTTCATCTCGCACCTCCTTCGCTTTCGAGGAGCTTTCGGAGCTCCCGGCGAGCCCTGCTCAGCCTCGTGTAGACCGCCTCGCACGATATTCCGAGCGAAGCGGCGCAGTGCTCGGCGCTCTGGCCGTCGAAGTAGTAGAGCATGAGGGGCAGACGGTGCTGCTCGGTGAGCCTCCCGAGCGCATCGCGGAGATCCGACAGGCCTTCGAGGTCCTTCGACGGGCAGTCGACCGGCATGGATTCATCCCGCTGCAGCCTCGAGCGCTTCTTGAGAAAATTGCGGCAGACGTTTCCCGCGATCGTTCCGATCCACGGCCCGTACGAATCGCGGTTCCTGAGAGAGCCGAGCTGCGTGAAACCCCGCATGAATGTCTCCTGCATCAGATCCTCGGCATCGGCCGTGTTGCCCGTCATCGCGAGACAGATCGCGTACACGCGCCTGCCGTGCAGCCGCACGAGCCCGGCATAGGCCCCCCCGTTGCCGGCAAGGCACTCCTCGACGAATGTAGCGTCCCGCTCGCTCTCCACAGCGCCTCCGCTTCCATCTCTGTTACAGGAGACATTCTCCGCCGGCAAAACCTTACCGGCAATGTTTGCATGAATCGGGAACCGAATCAACAGGCGTCGCGCGGCCGGGCCGCACACCCTCCCGATTCCCCATTGCAAAAGAGACGGCGCTGTGATTTCATCGCAAACGGGACTCATCATCTGGAGGAAGGAGCCTGTCATGGGAGACGATATCAAGGTCAAGTGCAGCTCGGCGAATTGCGGTACGGTCATGGGGCCCCTCTGGGCCATCGGTTGGATCTTCACGATCGGATTCCTGAAGCTCACCTTCTGGAAGGCGGTTCTCGCCATCGTCGTCTGGCCGTACTATTTGGGCGTGTTTTTTCACAAGTAGCGCGAGGGGGATACTATGAGCGCTTTGCATTTCGGATGGCTGTTCTTCCTGTGCGTTTTCGCGATCATCGTCTTTCTCGCGGGCATCCGGATCGTCCGGCCGACGCACCGGGGGCTCGTCGAGCGGCTCGGGAAATACCAGCGGTACGGGAATCCCGGCTTCCACTGGGTCATCCCCATCATCGAGCGGATGTACCAGGTCAACGTCACCGAGCTCATGGTGGACGCCGAGCCGCAGGAGATCATCACGAACGACAACCTGAACGCCATGGTCGACGCGCAGATCTACTACCGCGTCAAGTCCGACGAGGACAACGTCAAGAACTCGCAGTACAACGTGAACAACGTCCACTGGCAGATCGTGAACCTCGCCCGCACGACGCTGCGAAACATCATCGGCACGCTGACGCTGAAATCGGCGAACAGCGAGCGCGGCAAGATCAACGAGGAGCTCCACAAGGTGCTCATCCAGGAGACGCACTCGTGGGGCATCGACATCGTGCGCGCCGAGCTCAAGCAGATCGATCCGCCGAAGGACGTTCAGGACACGATGAACAAGATCGTCAAGGCGGAGAACGAAAAGATCGCGGCGGTCGATTTCGCCACGGCGGCGGAGACCACGGCGGACGGCATCAAGCGCGCGGAGATCAAGAAGGCCGAGGGCATCAGGCAGGCGAGGATTCTCGCGGCGCAAGGCGAGGCCGAAGCGATCCGCCTCGTGAACGAGGCCGCGGACAAGTATTTCATCGGAAACGCCCAGCTGCTCAAGAAGCTCGAGATGGTTCAAGCGTCGCTCAAGGACAACGCGAAGATCGTCATCCCGGCCGGCTCCGAGATCGTGAACGTCATCGGGGAGATGGCGGGGGTGCTGCCGCTGCGAAAGGGACAGGAAAAGGCGTAGGGGCCGGCCTCACGGCCGGCGCCGGGGTCAGCAGATCCGCGGCAACAAATCGCCGTAGGGAAGATCGACGACGCGCTCGCCGCCGAAAACCGTCTTGAGGATCACCTTCCCCGCAGGACTCGCGGAGACCTCACCGATCCGCGCCGCGCCGAGACCGAGCGGATGCGCCCGCATGATCTCGAGCGCCCGGCCGGCGTCTTCGGCCGGCACGACGGCGACGAACTTCCCCTCGTTCGCGATATGCAGCGGATCGTAGCCCATGAGCTCGCAGCCGCGCTTCACCGCATCGGAGACGGGAATCGCCTCCTCGACGAGCCTGATGCACGCCCTGGAATCGGCTGCGATCTCGTTGAGCACGGCGGCGAGCCCGCCCCGCGTGGCGTCCCGCATCGCGCGCACCGTTTTCACCCGCTCGAGGAGCGGCACGATCAGGTTCGAGAGGGGCGCCGTGTCGCTTGCGAGGTCGCTCCCGAAATCGATTCCCTCCCGCCTGCTCATGATGGCGAGCCCGTGCTCGCCGAGCGACCCGCTCAGAAGCACGACGTCTCCCGGCCGTGCCGAGGCCGAGGAAAGCTCGATGCCGGCCGGCACGGAGCCGATACCCGACGTGTTGATGAAGATCCCGTCCGCTTTCCCGCGCTCGACGACCTTCGTGTCCCCCGTGACGACGGTCACGCGCGCCTCGCGCGCCGACGCCGCGATGGAATCGAGCACGCGGTCGAGCGTTTCGAACGGGAGCCCCTCCTCGATGATGAACGAGAGCGAGAGCCACAGCGGGCGCGCGCCGCACACGGCGAGATCGTTCACCGTTCCGCAGACGGCGAGGCGCCCGATGTCCCCCCCGGGGAAGAACAGGGGGCTCACGACGAACGAGTCCGCGGTGAAGGCGATGCGCCCCGCCTCCGTCGCGAGCGTCGCGCTGTCCTGGAGGGGAGCCTTCTTCCCCCCGAGCTTCCCGACGATCCTCGCGACGAGCTCCTTCATCAGGATTCCCCCGCCCCCGTGGGCGAGCAGGACGCGTTCGTTCTCCTTCTCAGCCATTGAGACGCTCACTCCCTTCCCGTATCCGCGCGGCGCCGACGACGAGCTGCCCGTACGCGATGCCGCCGTCGTTCGGGGGCACGAGCCGATGCTGGCGGAAGCGCAGCTGCGTCCCCCGCGCGAGATCCATGACCGATTCGCAGAGGAGCCTGTTCTGGAACACGCCCCCCGAGAGCACGACGTCGGCGCAGTCGTGCGCCCTCGACAGCTCCTCGGACAGATCGACGACGAGCTTCGCCACCGCGCGGTGGAACGCCGCCGCGATGGCGGCGCGATCGCGCCGTGCGGCTAGATTGTCCACGATCGCCTCGACGACGGGGCGCGGATCGATCTCCATGATTCCCGCGGTCCCCTGCTTCCAGGTGAACGCGTACGCGTCCCCCGTATCGGCTGCATCGAGCGCGAGCGCCTCGAGGGCGACCGCGGCCTCGGCCTCGTAGCTCACGAGCGCTCCGCAATCGAGGAGAAACGCGATCGCGTCGAAGAGACGCCCCATGCTCGAAGCGAGCGGAGAATTGATCCCCCGCATCGCGATGGCGAGCACCTGCTCGGCGGGCAGGCCCTCGAACGATATCGGCCGGGGAAACGTTTTATCGATCACGACGTTTCCATAAACGCTCTGCAGGTGAACGAGCGCCATTCTCCACGGCTCGCGAATGGCCGCTTCTCCGCCCGGGAGCCGCACGGGCCTGAGCGTCGCGAGGCGCTCGAACCGGTCGTAGCGGGCGAGAAAGAACTCTCCCCCCCAGAGCGCTCCATCCGTCCCGTAGCCCGTTCCGTCGAACACCACGGCGATCGCGGGCCCGGCGAGGCCGTGCTCGGCCATGACGCCCGCGGCGTGGGCATGGTGGTGCTGAACGGCGATCTTCCTCGCGCCGCCGATCGAAGCGGCGAGGCGCGTCGTGAAATAATCCGGATGCAGGTCATGCACGATGATTTCGGGCGCGACGGCGAGCATCCGCGCGAAGCCGGCGAGCTCGCGCCGGTAATTCTCCTCGCTCCGCGCGTCCCCGAGATCCCCGAGATGCGGCGAGAGGTACGCCTTGTTCTCCTTCGAGAGAGCGAAAACGCTCTTCTCCTGCGAGCCGAGGGCCGCCATGTTCGGAACCGCCCCGCCGGGGATGGCAAGCGGCTCCGGCACGTATCCGCGCGCCCGCCGTAACGGCACGGCGGCGCCCTCCGGCGCGAAGACGATCGAATCGTCGCACTTGTGGGCGATGCGCCTGTTGTGCACGAGCGCCGCGTCGGCGATCGTGCCGAGGATCCCCCCGAGCTCCTCCTCCATCGAGATGAGGGGCTCGTCGGTGAAGTTCGCCGAGGTCATGATGAGCACCTCGAAATGCTCCATGAGCAGATGATGAACGGGCGTGTACGGCAGAAACGCGCCGATGTAGCCGTTCCGCGGGGCGACCGCCTCGGGAAGCGTTCTGCCCCGCCGCCGCAGGAGCACGATCGGGGCCTCGCTCGAGAGGAGCATCCGCCGCTCCTCCTCGCCGACGACGCAGCGACGCTCGATTTCGCCGATGTCGCGGAACATGCAGGCGAACGGCTTCGCCGGCCGCTTCTTCCGCTCCCGCAGCCTCTCTACTATATCTCCGTTCTCCGCGAGACACGCGAGGTGATACCCGCCGAGCCCTTTCACCGCGAGGATGCGCCCTCGCCTGAGCAGCGCGACGGCACCGGCGATCGGGTCCCCCGTGATCTCGGTGAACGTCTCGTCGAAGAGCATGAGCGACGGGCCGCAGTCGGGGCACGAGATCGGCTCCGCGTGAAACCGCCGGTCCGACGGACTCGAGTACTGCGACCGGCAGAAGCCGTCCATCTCGAACTCATGCATCGTCGTGAGGGGCCGGTCGTACGGAAGACCCTCGATGATGGTGAATCGCGGTCCGCAGTTCGTGCAGTTGATGAATGGATACCGGTACCGCTTGTTCCCGGGGTCGCGGAGCTCGGCGAGGCAGTCGGCGCAGACGGCGGTGTCGACGGGGAACAGCGCCTCCGCGGCGCCGGCCTTCTCGCTCGGGGCGATCGTGAACTCGGTCGCACCGGCGGGCTCGATCTCCTCCGTCGCGATCGTATCGATGCGCGCGAGCGGCGGCAGCCCCTTCTCGAATTCGCGGAGGAACGCCCCGAGGATCGGCACCGATCCCTCGACCTCGATAACGACGCCGATCCGCGTGTTTCGAACCCAGCCGGCCGCGCCGGCCCGCGTCGCGACGCGGTACACGCTCGGCCGGAAACCGACCCCCTGCACCCGTCCCGTCACGCGGATCCGCACCCGCGCGGGATCCCGCTTCAACTGGAGCGTTTCGAGCGTTTCTCGCACGTTCATGCGCCCCGTCCCCTTTTTCTCTTGTGCCCGGCGCGCCGGGCGAAATAGACTTCGGAATAGTAGCATTTTCGAAGCCAAGTTGTATCTCAATTTAATTCGGGCGAGGTGGTGCCG
>JBFYZJ010000009.1:0-10098 GCA_041309565.1 Candidatus Krumholzibacteriota bacterium | reverse complement strand
CGCCCACCGTCCCTGCAGCGCCGAGGCGACCCGCGCGACCGCCGGGGCGCCGCCGGCCGCCACGGCCGCCGTGACGGCGAACCCCACGGCGAAATGCGCCGCGACCGTCGAGAAATGGACCGCGGCGGCGAGCCCGTAACGCCCCTTCGAGGCGAGCCGGAGGGCCGCGTCCGAGAACACGTGCGACCGGCGCTCCCCGAAGCGGTACACGAGACGCCCCGCCGCGGCCACGCCGAGGCCCGCGGCGAGCGAGAGGAAGAGCACGAGCCCCCGCGCCGCCGGATCGACGGCCGCCGAGCGCATGGCGAGGATGTAGAGCGCGGAGACCGCCACTCCGCCGAGGGCGAGGTCGTGCATGCCGGGGCCGCGCACCGGCACGAGGCCGAGGAACATCATCTGGAGCAGCCCGCCGGCGAGGAGCCCTTCGCCGGGGCTCCCGAGCGCGAGCCCCGTGAGCAATCCGCCGCACACGGGCTGTGAAATCATGAGACGCAGCGACGAGCGGTTGTCGGCGGCGAGCGCCCCGCCGAGGATCGATGCGGAGAGAACGGGATTCATCGTCGTTCAGGCGCTCCTTTACACGACCCGGGCGTTGAGCGTCACCGGCTTGCTCGACGGAACAGCCCGCCCGTCGAGCGTCACGCCTCGCTTCACGAGCTGCCGCATGACGTCCCGCTCCTCGGCGTCGAGAAACACGTTCTCGAGCACCTTCTCCCTTCCCTCGCGGTAGTGGATGCCGCCGACGTTGACCTCGCTCACGGGAAGCCCGAGGTCCATGAGGGACAGGACGCTGCGCGGATGCTTCACGAGGAGAATCACCTTCTCCCCCTCGAAGACGCCGGCCTTGATCTGCGCCGCCGCCTCGGTGAGGGTGAGTATCGAGATCTTGATTTCGGGGGGCGCCGCCGAGGCGTAGAGCCCGCGCTCCCATTCGTTCGCGGCGACGCCGTCGTCGGCGAGGATGATGCGGTCGGGATCGAGGGCGGATCCCCACCCGAGAACGACCTGCCCGTGGATGAGGCGGTCATCGACTCTGAACAGCACGATCATGCGGAATACGCTCCTAGAGGTCGATCACCTTCAGGCTCTCGCGGCCGCGCCGGATGAGGTGCTCGACCATCTCGTCGAACGGCATCGCGCCCCGTTTCGTCGCGAAGGCGAGGAGCACGGGGAGATTGACGCCGCTCACGACCTTGACCCCCGACTCCCCATCGACCGCGCGGACGCTGTTGATGCAGCAGGACCCGCCGAAGTAATCGACGAAGACGACCGCGCGGCCGCCGTCGCGCCGCGCGAGGATATCGCGTATCGCCCCGATAACGCTCTCGTCGCACAGGTCGGATCCCGAAACGGCGTGAAGATCGTCGATCTCCCCGACGATGAGCTCCGCCGTGCGTACGAGCTCCTCGGCGAGCTTTCCGTGCGTGACGACGATCCCCGCGATGCTGCCGGTGTGTTTTTCGTCGCTCATTCCGTGTCGTACTTGAGGTATCGCCTCGTCTTGCGATCGCTCTCCATCATGTCGATGAGCTGCTTGTTGAACCGTTTCGCGGCGTCGATCCCGTACACCTTGAGCATGTGGTTGAGGGAAATGCTCTCCGCGATGACCGTGATGTTCTTGCCCGGGTAGATCGGGATGACGACTTGCCTGATCTTCGTGCCGAGCATATCGACGTACTTCTCGTCGAGCCCGAGCCGGTCCCAGTCCTTCTTCGGATCCCAGACCTCGAGGCGCACCTCGACCTCGATGCGCTTCTGAACGCGCACCGCGCGGATGCCGAAAATGTCCATGACGTTGATGATGCCGATGCCCCGGATCTCCATGTAGTGCCGCAGGTGCTCGGAGCCCTTCCCGATGAGCACGTTGCCGCGCCTGATGATCTCGACGACGTCGTCGGCGACGAGCCGGTGGCCGCGCTCGACGAGATCGAGGGCGATCTCGGATTTCCCGATCCCGCTCTGCCCCGAGAAGAGGAGCCCGACGCCGTACACGTCGACGAGCGAGGCGTGCACCGACATGCGCGGCGCGAACACGTCCTCGAGATGATCGGCGAGCATGTGAAGGAACGGCGTCGTCGGGAGCGCCGTGCGGAGGACGGGCACGCCGTGCTCCGTCGCGAGCGGGACGAGGTCGGGAACCGGCTCGAGCCCCTTCGTCACGATGATGCAGCAGAGGGGCTTCGAGAAGAGCCTCATGACGGCGTCGCGCTGCTGCCCCTGATTGAGGGACGAGAGATACACCGTCTCCGTCTCGCCGATGAGCTGGATGCGCTCGTGGAGAAAGAACTCCATGAATCCGGTGAGGGCGAATGCGGGCCGGTGTATGTCGGGCACCGTGATGGGGAGCGCGCTCGCCAGCGCCGGCGTCAGCACCTCGAGCTTGAACTCCTCCCTGCAGTCGTCGTAGAACTGGTCGACCGGGTACACGTATCGAAGGGTATCCTCCATACTCACCGCCTGAATATCGGAACGGTCCTAGAACTTCTCGAGCAACCCGTAGTTGCCGTCTGCCCGCCGGTACACGATGGTCAGTTTACCCGATTCCGTGTTGTTGAACATCATAAAGTTGTGCTCCTCGTCCTCCATGAGGACGATCGCCGCCTCCACGCTCAGGTCGGGGATGCCGTGCGGCACCTCCTCGACGACCTCGAGCCCGGCGGTCGAGCCCACGCTCGCCGAGCCGATGATCTTTTCGCGCGTCTCCGCCTTGTAGGCCCCCTTGCGGTGCCCGTGGGCGTTGAGGACGACCTTGCCCTTGAACTTCTTCATCTGCTTTTCGAGGCTCTTCACGGACTTCTCGATCGAGTTGTACATGTCGTCGGACTCTTCCTTGGCGGTGAAATCGTGGCCGTTCACGTGGACCTTGATCTCGGCGATATGGCGGAACTTTTCGACCGACATGATGGCCTCGACGTTGAGGATCTGATCCCAGAACCGTTTGAGCTTGCGTATCTTGTTCTCGGTGAACGTGATGAGCTCGGGAGTCGCTTCGAAATGCCGGGCCGTTGTCGTGAGCTTCATTCGATACCTCCTCGCATCTTCTACCCTTCGCTCCGTCTTCAAACTCCTACTGGGGACCGAGACGCACTTCCTGATACGAGCTCCGCACGAGCGGCCCGGCGGCCACGTCGCGGAAGCCGAGCGCGAGCGCCTCGTCCCTGAACCAGTCGAAACGCTCGGGCGGTATGTAGCTCCGGACGGGGATCTGAGCGATCCCCGGACGCAGATACTGGCCGACCGTCAGGCAGTCGACCGACGAGCTTCTCAGATCCCGAAAGGCTTCCAGCACCTCCTCCGTCGTTTCGCCCAACCCGAGGATCAACGAGGATTTCGTGATCGCCTCGGGACGAATCCGTTTCGCTTCGGATAGCATGAACAGCGACCGGTCGTAATCGGCGCCGCGGCGCGCCTTCGCGTAGAGGCGCCGGACCGTTTCGATGTTGTGCGCGAACACTTCCGGGCCCGCGGCGAGGACCGTCGCGAGCGACTCGATACTCCCGCCGAAATCGGGGACGAGCACCTCGACGACGGGCGGCTTCGGGAGCCGTTTGATCTCCCGCACGGTGTCGGCGAAGGCGCGGGCTCCTCCGTCGGCGAGATCGTCCCTCGTGACGGAGGTCACGACGACGTTCTCGAGCCCCATGAGATGGACGGACTCCATGATCCGCATCGGCTCGTCCGGATCGGGGGGAAGCGGCGCGCCGCGCGAGATCGCGCAGAAACGGCACCCCCGCGTGCAGACGCCGCCGAGGATGAGGAACGTAGCCCGGCGCTTCGAGTAGCACTCGGTGCGGTTCGGGCACAGCGCTTCGCGGCATACCGTGTGGAGATTGTTCCCGCGGACGATGCTCTCGATCGGGCTGCATTCCCCGAGGACGGGGATCCTCCGCTGCAGCCAGTGAGGAAGCCGCGCGGACCGGCGAGACTTGGTCGATACAACCATGTATTATCTATAACCTTGGCAATCGGTTATGCTCAGTACTGCTTCCGGTGCCGGGCGGGCAGAACGCCGAGCTGCTCCCGGTACTTCGCCACGGTCCGGCGGGCGATAATGAGCCCATCCTTCTTCAGTATATCCGCGATTTTCTGATCGCTCAAGGGCCTTCGCGTGTCTTCCTTGGCGATGATGCCCTTGATCTTCATCTTGGCGCTCTTGGCGGATACCTCGTCGCCGTCCTCGGTGCTGAGGCTCGAGCTGAAGAAGTACTTGAGCTCGTAGACGCCGCGGGGCGTCTGGACGTACTTGTTCGTCGTCACGCGGCTCACCGTCGACTCGTGCATGTTGATCTTGCTCGCCACCTGCTGGAGGGTGAGCGGCCGGAGGAACGCGGCCCCCTTCTCGAAGAACTCCCGCTGCTCCTCGACGATCGCCTCCATCACCTTGATCATCGTGCGCCGGCGCTGCTCGATCGTCTGGATGAGCCATTTGGCGTTCTTGAGGCGGCTCTGGATGAAATCCTTCGCCTCGGTGTCGAGCTCGACGTTCTGCTGGAGCTCGTCGCGGTACGACTGGCTGATCCTGAGGCGCGGGACGTTCCGGTCGTTGAGCGACACGATGTACCGCTCTCCCACCCGCTCGACGACGAGATCGGGGATGACGTACTTCGGATCGTCGGCCAGGATGTCGAGGCCCGGTTTCGGATTGAGCTTGCCGATGACGTGCGCCTCGTCCTGTATCTCCGCCATGGAGACCTTGAGCGCCTTGCTCAGGTCGAGGTACTTCTTCTGCTTGAACTCGTCGAAGTGGTCGCGGACGATGCGCGCGGCGAGCGTGTCCCCCATGCCCTTCGCCTCGAGCTGGATGAGGAGGCACTCCTTGAGGTCGCGCGCGCCGACGCCGATCGGATCGAATCCCTGGATGATCTTCAGGACGCGCTCCACCTCTTCCGCGGTCGTGCGGCACGTGTCGGCGATTTCCTTGAGCGACGCCGTGAGGTAGCCGGAGTCGTCGAGGCTCCCGACGATGTACTCGCCGATCTCGAGCGTCTTCTCGTCCTTCGTGACGAGCCGCATCTGGCTCATGAGATACTCGACGAAGCTCTGCTTCGCGACGGGCACGCGCTCGACGAAATCCTCCCGGTCCTCCTCGTTCGCGAAGCCGTCGCCGAGCCCGAAGCTCGACTCGAAATAATCGTCGAACTCGACGCGCTCCTTCTTCGCCTCGTCGCTCTCCGCGTCCGTCTCGGCGATCTTCGCCTGCTGCTCCTCGGTGCGCGGCTCGGCGGCCTCGCCCGACGCGGGCTCCTCGTCGTCCGATTCCAGGTCCGCGTCGTCCACTTCCTCGAGGAGCGGATTCTGGAGGACCTCCTGCTTGAGCACCTGCTGGAGCTCGAGGGTCGGCATCTGGAGGAGCTTGAGCGCCTGCTGGAGCTTCGGCGTCATCACGAGACGCTGCTGGAGACCGATGTTGAGTCCGATTTTCATATCCATTGCAGTGCCGTCCTGTTCTTGATTTAGAGTCGAAACGCCTCGCCGAGATATATCTCGCGAATGTCCGGGTCGTTGGCGAGCTGCTCGCCCGTCCCCGCCCGCAGAATCTTTCCGTCGTACATGATGTAGGCGCGGTCCGTGATCGACAGCGTCTCGCGCACGTTGTGGTCCGTGATGAGGACGCCGAGCCCGCGCTCCCGCAGCTTCCGCACGATCCCCTGCAGGTCCTGCACCGTGATCGGGTCGATGCCCGCGAACGGCTCGTCGAGGAGCATGAACGACGGCTCCGTGACGAGCGACCGCGTGATCTCGACGCGGCGGCGCTCCCCGCCCGAGAGCTGATACCCGTAGCTCCGCCGGAGGTGCGCGATGCCGAGCTCCTCGAGGAGCGCCTCGAGCCTCCGCACGCGCTCGTCCTTCGAGAGGGGAAGCGTCTCGAGAATCGCCATGAGGTTGTCCTCGACCGAGAGCCGCCTGAAGATCGACGCCTCCTGCGGCAGGTAGCCGATGCCCCGCCGCGCCCGCTTGTACATAGGGAGCCTCGTGATGTCGACGCCGTCGTGATTCACCGTGCCCCCTTCGGGCCTGATCATCCCGACGAGGATGTAGAAGCACGTCGTCTTGCCGGCGCCGTTCGGCCCGAGGAGGCCGACGATCTCCCCCTTCGAAACCTTGATCGAAACCTCGTTCACGACGCGGCGCTTGCCGTAAACCTTGACGAGGCGGTCGCAGGAAAGCCCGGTGCCGACGATCGACGGCACGGCGTCGCCGCCGGCCGCGACCGGCGCGGTCTCCCCGTCGTCCCGCAGCGGTTCGCGATGAGCGTCATTCACCGCGCGCACCTCCCGATCCGGCATCCTTCTCGAACTCCCCCCGCAGCCTGCCGTCGTCGTCCCGCAGATACGCCTTCACGTCCCGCTTGATCTCCACGTCGCGGAGCCCCGGGTCGCCGCGGAGGCCGTATCCGGTGAGAACGTCCGAGCCTCGCGTGAACTTCACGAAATCCTCCGAATGAATCTCGTTGAGCTTCTCCACCCAGACGAGCGTTTCCGTCTCGAGAACGTATCCCTCGACGCTCGTGACCACCACGTGCCCGAGCGCCGTGAGATCGTGCGTAACCTGGTTGTACTCCCCCTTGTCGGAGGTGAGGATCGACGCGAGCTGCCCGTAGCCGTCGAAGAACTCGATGCGCGGATCGTCGGTCACGAGGAGCTTCCGCGCGTTGTAGACGCGGGCGACGGGCGCCTTGAGCATCCACTTCACGAGGGCCGAATCGCTCTCGAGCGTCGTGAAGTCGGAGAATTCCTGATCCGGCACGTCCGCCGTCGCGATCGATCCCCGGTCCGCGTCGTTGCCCTGGCACGAGACGACGGCCGCCGCGCAGCACAGGGCCAGCAGCACAGCCGCGGCGCGGCGAAATTCCTCGAGCCCGACCATCCGTGCGAACGCGCTCATTGCGGCGATCCCTCGCGCTTTCTCCAGCGATCGTGAACCCACACCCACTGCTGCGGATAGATCCGCACGAGGCTCTCGACCGCCCGCGAGCAGCGCCGCGTGAGCTCGTCGACGCGCTCCGCCTCGGGGAGGGCGGCGGGCGGCTTCTCGAGCGCGGGCAGCACCGTGATGCGGTGGCTCCCGTCGGGCTGCATGTGGATCGCGAGCGGCACGATCGCCGCCCCGCTCCTGAGGGCGAACGCCGCGGCGCCGCGCGGCGTATGCGCCGGCACGCCGAAGAACGGGACGAACAGCCCGTCCACGTCGATATCCTGATCGATGAGCATCGCGAGGACCTCGCCCCGCCTGAGAACCTTGTACCCGGAAATCGCGCTCCCGCCGCGCGGGATCGACTCGATGCCGTGGCGGCGCCGCATGCCGATGAGCATGGATTCGAGCCTTGGATCCTTCATGTCTCTATAAATGACGCTCAACGGGTACCCCTTGTGCGAGAAATACGCGGCCAGGAGCTCCCAGCATCCGATATGTCCCGTCAGTCCGATGACACCCTTCCCCTCGCGGAAGGCGCTCGCGAAGTGCTCCTCCCCCTCGATGGCGCAGAGCCCGAGGACCTTCTCCCGCTTCATATGGACGAGCGAGAGCGCGTCCCACGAGTTCCGGGCGAGCGCGGTGAAGCAGCCTTTCGCCATCGCCGCGACGATCACGGGATCGCTCTGCGGAAACGCCCGGGCGAGATTCCGGAGCGCGCGCTCCCGGTCCTTGGCGTAGAGCCGGTACGCGAGGCCCCCGAGAAACGCGAAGAACGCGAGCCCGGCGCGCCGGGGAACGACCCTCGTGCACCCGATGAGAGATTGTATGAAAAGAAAGGCTGCCCATCTTCTGATTTTTTGCCTCACCCTCAGGTTTATAATCCAGGAATCCGCATCTGTCAAGCAACAATTATGCCAAAGTGGCGGAACAATGAGGAATCATAGGGAAATACAAGTAATTGCAGGGAATTATAAGGAATAGCAGGGTCGTTTTGCCCCTTTCGGGGCAATCCGGGGAACTGCTCAGGCTAACTTATTGAATGATTTCCAGATAATGGCGCCGGGGCGCCCGCCGGACCCTACTTGAGCCCCTCGCGGATAATGTCGTGGATGTGTATGAGGCCGACCGGCCGGCCGGCCTCGTCGACGACGAAGAGCTGGGTCACGGCGCCGCGCGGATCCATCTCCATCTGGGTGAGGGCGTCGACCGCGAGAACGGCCTCTCTCGTCGTGCGCGGCGGCGCGGTCATGATCCCGGAGACCTTCATCTCGAGGGCCGCCGGGTTCTTGATGAGGACGCGCCTCAGATCGCCGTCCACGACGATGCCGGCGAGCCTGCCGGCCGCGTCCGTGACGCCGGTGCAGCCGAGCCGCTTGTTCGTGATCTCGAAGAGCGCCTCGCGGAGCAGCGTATCCTCGCCGACGAGGGGCATCGCGTCCCCCGTGTGCATCAGCTCCCCGACGGTGAGGCTCAGGCGCTTGCCGAGAACGCCGCTCGGGTGGAGCCGCGCGAAGTCCTCCTTGCTGAAGTTGCGGCTCTGGAACGTCGCGACGGCGAGGGCGTCGCCGAGGACCATGGCCGCCGTCGTGCTCGTCGTCGGCACGACGTCCATCGGGCACGCTTCCTTCTCCGCCATCGTGAGGAGCACGATCTCGCTCTCGCGGGCGAGCTGGCTTTCGGCCTTCGCCGTGATCGCCACGGTGCGCACTCCCATCCGCTTGACGTGCGGGAGAAGCTTCGAGAGCTCGTCGTTCTGCCCGCTCTTGCTCACGGCGAGGAAGACGTCGTCCTTCGTGATCATCCCCATGTCGCCGTGGACCGCGTCGCCGGGATGGAGATAGACGGCCGGCGTTCCCGTGCTGCTCAGGGTCGCGGCGATCTTGCGCGCGACGATGCCCGACTTGCCGACGCCGCACACGACCGTCTTGCCGCGGCACTCGAGGAGGAGCGCGACGGCATTCTTGAACTCGGCGCCGATCGAGCGCCGGAGCTCTTCGAGCCCGCCGATCTCGGCGGCCACGACGTCGCGTCCGATTTCATCGACGCCGCGGGGAGCCGGATCGGAGGCCGACGTCTTCGTATCGCATTTCTGTTTTCCGGCCATTCGGGCCTTCGCTTTCATCGATTGGTTCACCAAAGAATGCCGCCGCGCCGCGCCGAAATCAACTACTTTGTTCGCCGCTTCCGCGTCTGGAATCAGAAGCCCCGCACGAGCGCGAAGATCGCCGCGAGCTCCTTGAGGAGTTTCGGGAGCTCCGCGAGCGGCAGCATCGCCTCGGCGTCGCACTTGCAGGAGAGGGGCGCGAAGTGGGTCTCGATGAAGAGCCCGTCGCAGCCCGCGGCGGCCGCCGCGCGCGCGAGCGTGGCGACGTATTCGGGGCGCCCGCCCGAGCGCTTCCCGAGCCCGCCGGGGAGCTGGAGCGAATGGGTCGCGTCGAAGATGAGCGGCGCGCCGAAGGGGCGCATCCGCGGGAACGCCGTGAAGTCCACGACGAGGTTGTTGTAGCCGAAGAAAGTCCCGCGCTCGGTGACCATGACGCCCCCGGCGCCCGACCCGCGCGCCTTCTCGACGGCGTTCGCCATCTCCTCGGGGGAGAGCATCTGGCTCTTCTTGAGGTTGATCACTCTGCCCGTCTTCGCCGCCGCGGCGACGAGGCGCGTCTGCCGCACGAGGAAGGCGGGGATCTGGATCACGTCGGCGACCTCGGCGGCGCGGGCGATCTCCTCGCGGCAGTGCACGTCGGTGAGGACGGGCACCTTCGCCTTCGCCTTGATCGCGGCGAGCTGCTCGATCCCTTTCTCGAGGCCGGGGCCCGTGTACGAGTCGATCGACGAGCGGTTGTCCTTGAGGTAGCTCGACTTGAAGATGTAGAAGAATCCCTCGCGCGCGGCGGCCTCGGCGCATTCCAGCGCGACGCGCTCGGCGTCGGCGGGATTCTCGAGCACGCAGGGACCGGCGATGAGGATGGGGGTCTTACCGGGTTCGACGGAGCGACCGGCGATTCGAAGGGCTTCCATTCACCGCCCCTCCCTCCAGTCGTCCCCCTGGTGGAGCACGCTCTGTTCCCCCTGCCCCGTGTCGTGATCCCGGCGATACGCCTTCGCCGCGCCGACGAGCCCCTTGAAGAGCGGGTGCGCGCGGTTCGGCCGGGACTTGAGCTCGGGGTGAAACTGGCAGCCGAT
>JBFYZJ010000008.1:0-6380 GCA_041309565.1 Candidatus Krumholzibacteriota bacterium | reverse complement strand
ATCGCGGCCGGCGCCGAGCCGCCGCAGCAGGCGGGCGTCGGGCTCAACTACTTCACGAGCAGCGGCCGGGCGATCGGCGGCACGGCGATGTTCGGCCTCTCCGAGTCGACGTCGGACGTGTCGGTCTCTCTCGGCTGGACGATACCCCTCAACTGAGCTTCGATTGAATCACGACAATTCTACAGCAGGCGCTTGACGGGTGCTTTGATGCTGATCCTTCCGCCGTCGCGTTCGAGCACAAGGACGCAGATGTCGCCGGGCTTCCCGCGGAGCGCGTCGACGACCGTTCCCATCGTGGCGCCGGTGACCTCGAGATCGCCGATCCGGAGCAGCCGGTCTCCCGGCACGACCCCTTCGACCGTCGCCTTCACCCCGTGCTTCACGATCCCGATGACGGTGTAGCTCCCGTCGTTCTCGGGACGGAGCGTGAGGCCGACGAGATCCATGTCGTTGGACTCGCCCTGTATCGCCGAACCTTCCGGCGCCGTTGAGCCGCCGCTTGCCGCGCCCTTCTCGAAGTACACGGCGCTCTCCTCGTAGTCGATCTCGACGCGATAGTCCTTGAACGCGTTCGGGCCGAGGAAGCCCCGCACCGGGCGGGCCGCCTTCTGCGAATACCACGCGCCGAGCGGCGGGCCGCCCGGGGCCACGGCCGCGACGCCGACGAGACCGACGCCGGTGAGCCGCATGCCCCCCCACACGATCTCGGGCGCGCGAACGACGGACGCGCGCTCCTCGTCGGGAGGCCACCAGCCCCACATGTTCGCGCAGCCGGCCGCGCCCTTCATGCGGGGACTCTCCGGGTGACGCTTGGTGATCCGCTCAAGAACGTCCGCATCGACAAAACTGTACGAGGCCCCCATGTCCAGCGCGAAGCTCAGGCTGTCGCCGTCGATCACGGCATCGATCTGCACGATGCCTGTCTCCGGATTGACGGCCGCGGGAGCCCGCACGCCGCGGTGCGCGAGCGTGCCCGGCTTCGCGATCGTGAGAGTCCGCGCCGGGTAATCGAAGACGACCTGATACCGCTGGAGAACCTTCGAGGAGATGTGGCCGTCGTTGTGCATCGCGTTGAACATCCATGCCGGGCCGCCGCCGACGAGCGTTTCGATGCCCGAAAAATCGATCGGCATTCCGCCGATGCGCACGTTTGCGGGCGGCGGCACCAGCGGGCTGCTCTCGAGTCCCGAAAGATCGATCCCCAGATCGCGGGCCAGCGCCTCGCTCATGGAGAAGCGCGGCTCCCCCGTGTCGATCCAGATGCGCGCCGCGCGCCACGTGCCGTCGGCGCGCTGAATCTCCATATCGACGAGCATGCGGTTGTGATAGAGGACGAACGGGACGGTGACGGACGTCGGGACGGTTTCTTCCGCCGGCGCGGCAGCCGGCGCGCCGGGCGTCCCCGATGCGGGCGTCGCCCCCTGCGCTAATGCGGCGAGGCATGGAATGAACGCGAGAGAAATAAATGCAAAAGTGAGCCGGCGCATATTTTTCATGATTGCTCCTTGTCGACGCATTCAACGCTGCAGCAAGCGCACTACGCGGATTATACAAGATATGGCCGGCATAGTTCCGCGGACACCCTGCAAGAACGGAACTACCATTTGCCCCGTGGAATGGATGCTCCCTGGAGATGCTCCAGCACCGGATCGAGTCCCGACTTCTCGAGCAGGCCGCAGATGAGCTCGGCGGCCTTCCGCGCCCCGTCCGCGGGGATCGGGGGATACGTCGTGGGCTTGTCGAGATTCGCCCGAATGGCGAGCGCGAGAGATTGCGGCGTCGCGCGCGGGAGATCCATCCGGACCCCAGCTCCATGCCGCGCGAGGCGCCCCGCCACGGTCACCTGCTGCTCCGAATGCCCCTCGAGGGGAAAGTAGATGAACGGCCGCCGCAGGGCCGTGAGTTCGAGCGTGGCCGTCCCCCCCGCCTGCACGATCGCGAGATCGGCCGCGGCGAAATGCTCGTAGAGCTTCGGCACGTACCCGCGGACCTCCGCTCCCTTGGGGGCGACGAGCGATTCCGCGGAAATCCGCGGGCCGCCGACGAGCACCATGCGGAGATTCGGGATCTCGCGCCGCGCGATCGGAAGGGCCGCGGCGCACAGATCGAGGAGCTCACGGCCGATCGCGGTGCCGCCGATCGAGCAGATCACGAGGGGCCCCGCGCCGTAGCCGAGGTGTTTCTTGAGCGAATCCCGGTCCCGGTAGCGCACCGGATCGAACGGAAAGACGTGACCCACGAAGCTGCAGCGCTTCCGTGCCCACTCCCGGCGACTCGGGAGACCGAGGCCGAACGACCGATCGGGGACATCCTCCAGCTCGCCGACGAAGAGTGCGAGATCGTACGCCGGTTTGGACGACCTGCGCCCGCCGCTCCACGCGCGGTTCCAGATATAGACGCCGAGCCGCTCGAGCGGATTCCATGACATCGCGTCGAGCCCGACGAAGTCGTATATCATCACGAAGGGGCATGTCTTGAGCTTACGGTCGCGCCGGTAGGCGAGAGAGAGCTCGTAGGTCTCGTCGCCGATCACGAGGTCGAACCGCTCGCGGGCCGTGACGCGCGAGACGGCCTCGACGTTGCGGCGCCACGATTTGCGCGCGCTCATCGTATAGCGGACGAGGCTCAGACCAGCGCCCTTCGCCGACTGCTCCGCCAGAGCGCTCCCGTTCGCGAAATCAGCCGCGTCGGGCAGGAGCCGCTCGCCGGCATCGCGGATCACGCGGTCCGCGGGCGAAGCCGCAAGCCACGAAATGTCGAGCTCCGGGCACCGCTCGCGCATCGCCGCGGCGATCGCGATATCGCGCGTGACGTGGCCGAGCCCGATCGAGCCGCTGATGAAGAGTATTTTCTTTATGATCGCTTTACGGGCCTCATCCCGAAAAGGAACCTCGTGACGTTGATACGCCGCACGACGAGCTCGTAGAGCGCCATGATCGCGGCGAACGAGAGCACGGCGATGACGACAAACTTGAGCGGCGCGGCCACGGGCCAACGGATAACGAAATAGCCGACCATGAGGATGATTGTCTGATGGAAAACGTAGAACGGGAGCACCGCTTCGTTGCCGTAGGCGAGCGCGCGGCTGTTGAAATTCAGATGGCGCGCGCCGAGACCGAGGAGGAAGACCACCGATCCCCAGCTCGCGACGGCCCAGATGACCTGAAACAGCACGTACTGCAGCGAGAACGGCGCCGCTCCGGGCGCCGGGTCGTACCCGAGGCCCAGCACGAGCGTCCCTATGCCGCCGAAGAAGCCGACGAGCCACAGGGGCAGCCCGACCCAACGGTGCCGCTTGAATGCCTCGGTGAAGCGCCCGTCGGCGGGAATGATGTAGCCGATCAGGAAGTAGATCGCGTACCAGACGAACTCCGCCCATCCGCGCTCGACCGGAAAGACGCGCCGCAGAATAACGAGAGCGAGCGCGAGGGGAACAGCGAACATGAAAATCCCGCCCCGGCGGGCGCACAGACGCGCGAGCGAGTCAATCCAACGCAGGCCGCGCGACGATTTCAAGAAGACGAGGAGCGGGAGCGCGAAGAGCGAGATGAGAAAGAGGAACTTCAGGAACCACAGGTGCCCGCCGAAGGGCATATGGAACAGGGACGTGGGCCACGCCGAGAGGCGAGGCCATCCGAAGCCGCCGAAATAGCCCGGCAGCGACTGCCAGAACCCGCCCGTATAACCTTCGTTCGTGATCTGCTCGAAATAGTACTGCGGCGGCATGAGGATGAAGAGACCCACCGTGAAGAGCGGAATGAGGAGCCGCTTCGCGCGGTCGACGACGAATGCGCCCGCCGACAGTCTCCGCATGAGATACCACGCGCCGACACCGGAGAGCAGGAAGAAGATTTCCATCAGCCACGGCCACATGAAACCGCGCATGAGAATGAAGAGAACGAAGCTCTGCTCGGCGTTTTTTAGATGCCAGCCTTCATTGTCGAAGAAGCGCGTGCAGTGGTAGATGAAGACCGCGAGCATCGCGTAGACCCGCAGCCAGTCGATGTCGTACCGGCGTTCCGCCATATGATTCCCTCACCTCGAAAGCTTATCGTACGAGGACAAGCTTGCGCGCCTCGGTCTTTCCGAGGGCCTCGATGCGAGCGAAGTATACGCCGGCGGCCGAGGGCCGTCCAGAGGCGTCGCGGCCGTTCCAGAAGGCGCGGTGGTCGCCGGCCTCCCGCCGCTCGTCGAGGAGCGTGAGCACGAGGCGCCCCGCGGCATCGTAGATCCCGATACGAACATCGCACGGCCCCGCGAGCGAATATACGAGCGTCACCGACGGGTTAAAGGGATTCGGATAGGCGCGGAGCGCGAGCGACGAGGCGGGCGGCGCCGTTTCGTCAACCGCCGTCACCGTCTCGAGGCAGATCTCGTACACGCGCCCGTATCCGGCGTCGGCGACGTAGAGACGCCGAGCCACGGGGTCGATCTCGAGGCAGCACGGACTGAACACATTGAATCCGTCCGCGACGCGAGTCCAGTTGCCCGTGTGCGGATTCACTCGATGGACGGATTCCGTGCTTGCGTCCGCCACGAAGAGCACATCCATGAGCGAATCGTACACGATGCTGTATGGAGAGCCGAGCGACGGATTGAGGATGAAGCCGCCGAGCGTGCCGTCGTCTCTCAGGAAACGGATATGATCCCCGTCGAGCGCGTCGGCGATATACACCGTATCGTATCCTGCCGCGCACAGATCGAAGAAATCGATATCGCCCGGATCGCTCATGACGAGAAGCTCCCCCTCCGCCACTGACGGCGAGAAGCTCCAGATCTCGTCGGCGTTGAGATTCCCCCGGTCGGACACGAGGATGTCGCCGGGATTCACGTTCGCGCCGTCGAAGCCGGGCGGAGCGATCACCATGCCGAACGGATCGTCGTCCCCGGAATGCAGGCCCGACACCCAGACGCTCGAGGCGCCGCCCCATGCCTTCCGAAAGACATTTCCACTATAGTCCTCGGAGATGAACGCGTCGCCGTTCGGCGCGAAGACGAGATCGGCGGGATTTGCGTAGGTCTGGACGAACTGCCCCGCCTGGTCTCCCGTGAGGTGATAGAGCCCGTCGCCGCTCGAGCGGGCGAGCGCATAGAGCTCGCCGTCCATCGGATTCAGGGCGACGACCGAGACGCCCACGAGGCTCATGGTGGAACACAGGTCGTAGGCCGCGTCATGCATCTCGACGAGGTCGTCGATCGGCGGGCAGTCCCACATGCGAAGCCCGAAATTGTCGAGCCCGATCGTTTCCGTATTGTCGAAGTACTCGGCGTCGATACGGCACTCGGTGACGTTCGTTATCAGAGAGTTCCAATCTCCCGAATCGATCGTCCAATCGGTACGATCGAGGAGGAACGAAAACGTCTTCCACACGCGGGGGGCCATATTCAGATCTTCCGCGGCGAGAGCGACGTGCGCCGAGCCGCCCGGTCCCGAGATGCGCAGAAAATCGGGCGAGCCGAGGTTCGTTCCCGTGGAGCTGAGGATACGGACATCGACCGTGAGGAAGCCCGAGAATTCATAGAGCGACCAGTCGCCGAGGAACATCGACGGCGCGAAGGCGTACGAGTTGCCCGTCGCGTCTCCGATCTGCAGAAAACCGCCCGTGTTCCCACCGGATTCCGGATTGGTGACGGTGCCGGCCTGCTGAAAGCTCCAATCGCCGATGCCGGTCGCGGCGAAGGTGTTCTCGAGGCACTGGTCGTATATGGGTGCTGGTGTGCGCGAGATGCCGATGTTGTCGAGCCACGTCGTCTCGCCGCCGTCCACCCACTCGGCGAATATTCGAACCGAGGTGACGTTCGCGAGAAGCCCGAGCCACGTGCCCGACTCGAGCGTCCATATCGTGGGCGCGAGCAAAACGCGGACGTGGATCCATGCGCCTTGCGTCGGCGGATTGACGACCCGCACGTCGTTCGCCCACGCGGCGCCGCCGGGTCCCTCGATCCGCACGTGATGGACGGCGATCCATGCGCCGCCGCTCGTGTTGACCTCGTAGATGTCGAAGAAGATGGAATCGGACACCGTGAACGCGCTCCAGTTTCCGAGGAACTTGTTCGGCGCCGTGGCGTAGTTCGTGCTGCCGGTGGCGAGGTCGTTCACATCGAGACAGCCGCCGGGATTGCCGCCGGTCGACTGCCAGAGGGCGGAGTTGTCCCCGATGATGCGCCACCCGTCGAGATCGGTGTCGAACGTTGAGAGAACCTGCGCGGCGAGCGGCGCGGCGCCGGCCACGAGGAGCGTGAATGACAGCGCTGCTATCGCAAGGTGCTTCATGGCGTTAACCCCCCAGAAGAAGAGCTCGGTGAATGAAATAATTATAACGCGGATGCACAGGGGGATTCAATGGGGGAAAACGAAAGTAACCCCTTGACAAAACCAG
>JBFYZJ010000007.1:0-8529 GCA_041309565.1 Candidatus Krumholzibacteriota bacterium | reverse complement strand
CCCGTGGACGCGCATGGCGACGGGAATGCCGTCGCGCCCGGCCAGCTGCGCGGCGGCCCAGCAGTCCGGAAAGGCCCACGTGGCGTAGACGACGTCGGGGCGGCCGGCCGCAACGAGACGGCGGTAGAGCCCCTCGATCGATTTCCGGTAGAACGCGCCGTACCGATCCCGCAGGATCTTCGGCGTGAAATAGTAGCAGGGATAATGGACCGTCATGACGGCGCGGCAGTCTTCGGTCGGCGCGGGTCTCGCGCCGCGCAGCCGGAGCGCCGCGTAGTGCGGCCACGCTACGGGAGCGATAACACGCACCTCGTGCGAGGCGGCGAGGTGCACGAGCTGGAGCCGCGTGTAGGGCGCGCGACCGGGACGCGATACGTCGGGGAAGATGTTCGTGATGCAGAGGATTTTCATTCCGCGCCATCGCTTTTCGGCGGAGCGGCGTTCAACGCGGCGTTCCCCTCCCACCGCTTCAGGAAGAAGTTCAGGATAAAGAAGCCGATGATCCCGCCGAGCACGCGGGAGACGAGCGTGACGATCGCGGCGCCGAGGGCTCCGTACGGCGGGATGAAGATGAGGTTGCCCGTGAAGTTCAGGACGAGGTTGATGCCCGCGATCATCGTGAAGATCTGCGGCTTGTTGAGGGAATGGGCGACGAGGCCGATGGGATTGAGAAGGGTGAGCAGGATAAACGCCCCGACGAGGATTTGGAAGAGTCCGACCGACGAGGCGTATTCGGCGCCGTAGAACGTGAGAATGATCTGCTTCGCGAAGACGATGAGCGCGAGACAGGCGATAGCGACGAGCCCCGACACCTTGAGGGTGTTTCTGAAGTAGCGGTATATCTGGCTCTTTCGCGTGAACTTCGCCACCTTGGGCATGAACACGACGTTGAGCGTTTCGGGAATCATCTCGATCGGGCGGACGAGCATGAAGGCGACCGAATAGATGCCGACCTCGGCCGCCTCCTTGAAATAGCCGAGCATGAGGACGTCGAGCCGGTCGAAGAGCATGAAAAAGAGGCTGAACGCAAAGAGCCACCCGCTGTAGCGGAGCACCCCGCCGAGGGGGTACCGCGTTTCGATCTTCTGCGCGTAGAATTTCCTCGGAATGAGGAGCGCCATGATCGCGAAGCCGATGAACGCCTCGGCGAGGTTGATGACCATCGTACTGTTGACGCCGAGGATCGCCGCTCTCGCGAAGAGCGCGAGGAAGCCGAGGCGCGCGAACGAAGAAAACACGTGAACCAGAGCGGTTTGATTGAATCGCTCATATGCCCGGAGCACCGCCTCCGAATGATGCAGGAGGTTGAATACGATAGCCCCGAGTCCCGCGAGGCGCAGCGGAACGGTAAGATCGGCGTTGCCGTAGGTGCGTACGGCGACCAACGGCGCGAGAAAGTACACGAGCACCATGAAACTGCCCGATATCGCCAGGCGCAGGAAATACACGCGCCGGAAGAGGCCGATCGCTTTTTCGTCGTCCCCCTCAAGGAAATACGTCGAGAGCTTCCGCACCGTCGTCGACGTGAGGCCGAGCTCGATCACGGTCGTCGAGATTCCCATGATGACCGAAGCGATCGTGACGAGCCCCACGTTCGCCGCGCCGAGGGTGCGGACGACGATGATGCTCGCCGCGAAGCGGGTTGCCGCCGTTACGACCTTGCTCGCATAGATATAGGCGAGCTGCCGGACACTCGGACGTTTGAGCGTGCGGACGATCCATGAGCGGAGCGTTTCGACGATATTCATGGGCGCCTCTCTCCTTCGACGACGCGGGCGGCCCCATTATATTCGCTTCATGCCTCGGGGCACCATACGTATTTCGCCGGGCAGCCCCCTCCCCGCCCCCCGGCGACCGCTTGACGATCCGTCCCCCCCGTGCCTATAATCCCCCCGCGAGCCTCCGCTGTGCATGCAACTTGCTACACTTCCCGCTCGTGGCGACCGGAGAATCGAACGAAAGGCGAAATCACATGAGGGTAAGCGTTCTCGGACTCGGATACGTCGGCTGCGTCTCGGCGGCGTGCCTCGCGCGCGACGGGCACGACGTGATCGGCGTCGACGTCAACCCGGTGAAAGTCGGGCACATCAACGACGGGCACACGCCCATCATCGAGGAACGGATCGGCGACATCATCCGCGACGTCGTCGCCGCGGGGAAGCTCCGCGCGACGACCGACACGGTGCGCGCGATCGCCGAGAGCGACGTGAGCCTCGTGTGCGTCGGAACGCCGAGCAGGCCGAACGGCAGCCTCGAGCTCGATTACGTCGAGCGCGTCTGCGCGGAAATCGGGGCGGCGATCGCCGGCAAGAAGGACCGGCACGTCGTCGTCATCCGGAGCACGATTCTCCCCGGGACGATGCGGGGCCTCGTGATTCCCACGCTCGAAAAGCACAGCGGCCTCGCCGCGGGAACCGGATTCGGGATCTGCTTCAATCCGGAATTCCTCCGCGAGGGCTCGTCGGTGTACGACTACGATAATCCGCCGAAGCTCGTCATCGGCACCGACGTCGCCGCCGACGCCGGGAAGGTGCGCGCGCTGTACGAGGGCATCGAGACGAAGACGATCGTCACGCGGCTCGAGGTCGCCGAGATGGTCAAGTACGTCGACAACACCTACCACGCGCTCAAGGTGTGTTTCGGCAACGAGATAGGTAACATCTGCAAGGAGATCGGCGTCGACAGCCACGAGGTCATGGATATCTTCTGCAGCGACACCAAGCTCAACATATCGCCGCTCTACTTCAAGCCCGGATTCGCGTTCGGCGGCTCCTGCCTCCCGAAGGACGTGCGGGCGCTCCGGTACCGCGCCGCCGGCCTCGACCTCAAAGCGCCGGTGATCGCGTCGATCCTCGACAGCAACGAGTACCAGATCCAGCGGGGCCTCTCCCTCATCCTCCGCCGCGGGAAAAAGAACGTCGGCGTGCTCGGGTTCAGCTTCAAGGCCGGCACGGACGATCTCCGCGAGAGCCCCATCGTGATGCTGATCGAGACGCTCCTCGGGAAGGGCTACAAGCTCAAGATCTACGATTCGAACGTGAGCGTCGCGCGCCTCGTCGGCGCGAACAAGGAATACATCGAGAAGCACATCGAACACATATCGAGCCTCATGACCGATTCCATCGAGGAGCTCGTCGCGTTCGCCGACGTCGTCGTCATCGGCAACAAATCGGACGAATTCGCCCGGGCGCTCCCGATGCTGAGCGAGCGGCACCACGTCATCGACTTCGTCCGCATCGCGGACCGCGTGACGACGAAAGCGACCTACGAGGGGTTGTGCTGGTGAGCGCGGCGCCGGCGAACGACGCGCCGGCTGAAGCGGCGGCCGGGACGCCCTCAGCGGACGCCGGCCCGGCGTGAAACGGCCCGTTCGAACGCGGCGTCGAGCCCGCGGTAGATCTTCGTCCAGCTGTATTTCTCGAGCATCAGCTTGAGCCCGTTCTCCCCGAGCGTTTCGCGCACGCGCGCGTTCGTCATGAGCTCGACCGCGTGCCGGGCAAAAGACTCCGAATCCTCGGCGATCCTGACGTTGACCCCGTTCACGAGATTCATGCCCTCCGCCGCGACGGGGCTCGCCACGATCGCCTTCTTCATCGCGAGCGCCTGCAGAATCCGGTGCTTCGTGCCCGCGCCGATGCGGAGCGGCATCACGACGACCGCGGCGCGGGCGATGTACTCGCGGATGTCGTCCACGTAGCCGGTGACGACGATCCGCTCGTTCGCCAGATTCCAGATCGACGGCGGGGGATTGTTGCCGACGACGTAGAGCTTCGCGTTGGGGACCCGCTCGACGATGCGCGGGAAGGTCTCGTTGACGAACGCGATGACCGCGTCCGCCTGCGGGAGCCACGCGAGATTCCCGAAATAGATGATCGAGCCGGGCTCGACCGGATTCCCGGAGGGACGCCAGTACTCGAGATCGGCGCCGTTCGGAACCGTCACGACGTCGGAGCCCGGGGCGATGCGCTCGTATTCGGCCCGGTCCTCGTCGGAGAGCGTCACCGTCACCTCGGTCGCCGCGGCGACCGCGCGCTCCAGCACGACGAGCTTCTCCGACTGGATCACGGCGAAGGAACGCTTGAGCGGATTGCGCAGCTTCTCGGCAAACCGCCCCCAGAGCACGTGCTCGATGTTGTGGACGTCGAGGACGAACGCCGCCCTCCCCTTGCTCCGCGCGTACTGCCCCATGTGCAGGAAGTGCGCGTGAACGACGTCGATGCGCTTCTCCTCGACGACGCGTTCGATCGCGGCCGCCATCTCGCCGCGCCAGTATTCCCGCATGATGAAGGGGCGCTCGCCGACGGTGCCGAGGACGAGATTCGCGGCGCCCGCGATCTTCGGGCGCCTGAGCTCGACGCCGGTGATGCTCTTGCAGAACGGCTCCAGCTCGCCGTAGCTTTCGCGATCCTTCGGGCTCGCGAGGAAGCACAGGAGGTGCACGTCGTGATGCCGCGACGTCTCGCGCAGCAGGTTGTAATCCCGGATCGCGCCGCCGTCGGTGAGCGGCCAGAGAAACCGGGATGTCAGCACGAGCACGTTCATGATCGTTCCGTCGGAGGGCCGCGGAGGCCCGGCGTTCAGTTGATTAACTTGCGGAGGTTCACGACGACCCGCCGGATCGGATAAAAGAGCCGGTCGTTCATGATGAAATTCTCCGTGATGAACTCGGAGCGCGAGAAGAGGTTGAGCAGCTTGATCGCCCAATCCTGGGCGGCCGGCTCGATCGTCACCCGATGCTTCTCGAAGTCGCCGGCGATCTCGATGTCCTCCGCGGCGATCCGGCCGATCCCCCGCTCCGCGGCGAGCCGCACGTGGCCGGAAGAGTACGGATCGAGGCCGATGAGCCTCATCCCCGTCGCGTCCACCGCGACCTCGTCGGTGCCGCCGATGATAACGCCGGCGTCGATCGGATATCCGTTGATGGGCCCGCGCCCCTGCATCCCGACGATGCCGTCCATGATCGACAGGCGCGGCGGGACGAGCACGGCGATGTCGCAGAGGAGCCGGTCGAGGTGCTTGTGCCAGACGAGCCGGTCCTTGCGCGGCACGCAGCCCCACTGATTCTTGAGCGATCCGGTGAACACGGTCGTCGCGTGCGTCTTGAGCGCGGGGAGCGTGATGAAATAATCGGTCTCGAGGAACTCGCGGGCGAAATTCCACGTGCCGAGCGCCTCGTTCGGCACCCGCACCTGATCCTCGAGCGTGCTGAAGTTGACCGCCCGCACGCCGTAGCGCTCGACGAGGCCGTAGACGCCGTTCGTCTCGTAGGCCTGTTCGACCGTATACCGGGCGCCGTCCGCCTCACCGATCGTGATGTGCGGCGTGACGTCGCGAAGCCGCTTCACGACCGCCTCGATGAGCCCGAGCGACGTGTTCGCCGTATGGATCATATCGGGCCGCTCGGTGCACAGGTTCGGCTTGATGAGCACCTTCGTGCCTCGCGACACCGCGCGCTCGACGCCGCAAAACGAGAAAACCGCCGCGACCGCCTCGTCGAGCGGCATCTCCTTGACCGAGCAGATGATAACTCCGGATTTGTTCATGGCTTACATCCTGCCGGCGCTCCGCAGACGCACCGGCATCTGGCAACTAAGCAAATGACTTGCCAACTGAAGATAAGAATCTTATATAATGCTGCGCAAGGCCATGTACATATGTTTTTTTCATTCTGAAGGAATGATCCCCCGCAACGCGGAACACCGTGACGGGCGGAGGCAAAGGAAATCTCTCCGAAGCGACACGCGAGTATGCTTCTTGCATAGTAGTGAGCGATACTTGCATGTTCAGCCGGCGGACATTCGGGCGGGAAACGCCAAGAAGGATGAGCGAATCATGAAACACTTTCGACGCGCAATAACGATAGGTTTGATCACCCTGGGCGCGCTTGCGTTCCTGCGGAGCCCCGATGCATGCGCCGCGGTTCGCACCGAGCACCCGCGCATCTGGCTCACCCCGGAGTTCAAAACGGTGCTCATCGCCCGCTTGGGCAGGAACACGGCCAGCGGCGTCAAGCTGCGCACCTGGTGCGACTCGCATATGGACGACGATCTGAGCGAGTACATCGTGAACCGCGCCGGCGAAATGGGGAGAGCCATCAACTATGCGCTCATGTACCAGCTCACGGGAACCACCGCTTACGCGAACAGAGCGATCGAGATCATCGAGTATGCGTTCGCCCATCCGTACGGCACCTATACGATCGACACGTGGATCGAATTCGACAATTTCTATACGACGCGATTCCTGGTGCCGCCCGTCGCGATCGTCCTCGATTGGTGCTACGACGCAATGACGCCGACCCAGCGCTCCACGTTCGTCGCCCAACTCGACCGGTGGGCGGATCGTATCATGACCGCGGATCAGTGGGCGTGGCAGGATCCTTCGAACAACTACTATTACGGATACCTGTGGGCCCTCCTGTCCACGGGATACGCGATTTACGACCACCATCCGAACGCCCAGCGGTACATCGATTACGCGCGCGGCACCATGCTCGATCAGGCGATCAAATTCACCAAGGGCGAGCAGATCATGTGGACGCTCTACCGAACCAACGTCGGCCGCGCAAACGGCGGGATGTGGAACGAAGGCACCTCGTACGGATTCGCCGATTATGCGTTCCTCTTCTCGGGCATCAATGCCGTCAAGTCGGCCGAGGGGCTCCCCTTCTCCGATTTCACGTTCCCCAACGAAGCCATAAAATTCCTGATTTATTCGAAGCACCCGTCCGGCAGCAACATGTACTCGGACGGGGACGGCACGTGGGGAACGGTCGATGAACGCAAGAGAGTCGCGACTCTGCTGATGATCAGCCTTGCGACGGGAAACGAAAAACGCTACGGCCAGCAGTGGGTCAACACCTACATACCGGCCCAGTTCTGGGAAAGCTACAAATTCTACAACGAATTCATATGGTATGACGACCAATTGGCGGGCCTCGATTACAGCGGAGCGCTGCCCGATTACTACTACGTCGCCGGCAGCAAAGTGCTCTTCTGGCGCAGCAGCTGGAATCAGGACGCGACATGGCTCTCGCTGAAGATCGGCGTACTGAATACGGATCATGCCCACAACGGACTCGGCGACCTCACGATCTTCAAGGGCGGATTCCTCGCGACGGACAAGGCCGCGGAGACCTCGGACGGCATGTTGACCGGCGACATCCACCACAACGTGCTCTATATCGCGCCGACCGAAGATCGGAAGCTCTGGTGGGGCGAATCAAACCTCAAGAACCTCAGCAGCAACGCGAACTACCTCTACGTCGCGGGGGATCTGAGCGGCCCCTACCTCGCCCAATCAACCACTCGTGCAAACACCGTAGCCTACAAGGACCGGGAGCTTCTCATCATCAAGCCGGAGAACGTCGTCGCCGTGATGGACCGGGGCACCTCGTTCGACGCCGCGCGCGACAAAACGTTCCAGATCTACCTCCACAATCAGGCCGTTCCCTCGGGCGGCGATTACCGCTCGTCGAACGGGAGCGCCGATCTCGTGATCCATTCCGCGTACCCGAGCGCGGTGACCTATACGCTCGACACGTACGGGGCGCCCCGGCTCCAGATCTCGACGGCCGCGGCGCAGCTCTCGAAGAGCTTCCTCAACCTGCTCAAGGTGACGAGCGTCGGCGGGGCCTTCGCCGCGCCGCGGGCGACCTCGAGCGCCGCGGACGTCGCGGTCGCGGCCTTCTACGGCGCCGCCGATCCCGTCGACTACCTCGTCGCGTTCAGCGCCCATCCGAACGCCGAACCGACGAGCGCGACGAGCTTCACGCTCGGTTTCGAACGCACCCACAGCGCCGCGCGCGCGTATATCGCGAACCTCGTGCCGAACACGGCCTACTACGTCGAGGGGGACGTGAACGGCACGGCGGCGACCGTCACGGTGTCGCGCACGCAGACGGCCGGCGCGATCGCCTATCAGAGCGATGGGCACGGCCTGCTCTTCTGCGAGGTGAATCTCGGGGAGGCGGAGGCGCCGCCGCTCCCGCCGCCGCGCGTCGGCATCGACTGACGGCGTCAGGCCGCGACGGGTCCGCGCCCGTCAGGCGGGGATGCCGCGTGACCTCATCTCATCGAGAATCCGCTCCGGGGCGACGTTCCACAGGCACATCCGGCCCCAAAGCTCGACGTCGACGAGATTCCACAGCAGCTTCGGATGCGCCCCGACGATCCGCTTCAAACCGGCGACGTCGAAGCGCAGCTCATCGGCGAGAAAGCCCCCCTCGAGGAGGAAGGCGAGCGGGAGGATCCATTCCTCGAGCGGGATGTCCCCTCCCCATTTGGCCCGCTTCGAGATGCCGGGGCCGAGGTAGGGGCGCGCCGCTTCGCGCACGACGAGCTTCGAGACGTTCCAGCGAACGGAATGCTTCACGGGGAGATTCACGCCGAAGGCGAGCATCTCGGGATCGAGGAAGGGGAAGTAGAGCGAGACCCCGTGGATGTTCCCGAATTCGGACCGCCGGTTGAGGAGATGCTGCTGGTAGTCGCACAGGTTCTCGAGCATGAGCGTCTTGAGGAGCCGCTCCCG
>JBFYZJ010000006.1:0-5197 GCA_041309565.1 Candidatus Krumholzibacteriota bacterium | reverse complement strand
GATCGAGCGTGTTCTGCGGGAAGCTCTCGATCCGTCTCCCGTCGAGCTCATAGGCGACGCACAGCTTCACCCGCGGCATCCCGGAGATGACGTCGAGCTTCGTGAGCACGATGTCGCTGTAGCCGTTCAGAAGCACCGAGTACCGTCCGGCGACCACGTCGAACCATCCGCAGCGGCGCGGGCGCCCGGTCGTCGTGCCGTACTCGTGCCCCCGCTCGCGCAGCTCGTTGCCGGCATCCCCGGCGAGCTCGCTCGGCATGGGGCCGTTCCCGACCCGCGTGATATACGCCTTGAATATCCCGATCACGCGGCCGATGTCGCGCGGCGCGAGCCCCGTTCCGGTGACCGCGCCTCCCACGGTGCACGAGCTCGATGTTACGAAGGGATACGTGCCGTGGTCTATATCGAGGAGCGTTCCCTGCGCGCCCTCGAGAAGGATGCGCCGGCCCTGCGCCTTCAGATCGTGCACGAGCGCCTGCGAGTCGACGACGAGCGGCGCCACCGCGTCGCGCATCCCCGCGAAATCGCTCGCGATCTTCTCGGCGGAGAGCGGCGGGGCGGAAAAAAGTCCGATGAGCCTGTTCGCGTCCTCCACCTTCGCCTTGACGGTCTCGAAGAGCTCGGCCTTGTCGAGGAGAAACGTCCCCATTCGCAGCCCCCGGCGAAGGTACTTGTCGCCGTAGGCGGGACCGATTCCCTTCCCCGTGCTCCCGATGCTCTCCTTCCTGAGCTCGGCCTCGAGGAGACCGTCGAGCATGCGGTGGTACGGCATCACGATCTGGGCGGCGGAGCTGATTTTGAGACGCCCGGCGACGTCGACGCCCCTCGAGACGAGATCCCGAAGCTCCGCGAGAAACGCCTGCGGTTCGATGACCATGCCGTTCCCGAGAATCGCCGTGACGCCCGGATAGAGAATGCCCGAGGGGATCAGGTGGAACGCGAAGCGCCCCGCGTCGGTGACGACGGTGTGCCCGGCGTTCGCTCCCCCCTGGAATCGCATGACGATGTCGTGATCGCGCATGAGGAAATCGACGACCTTCGCCTTCCCCTCATCCCCCCACTGACCGCCGACGATGACCGTAGCAGGCATTGAATGCATCTCCCTATTCGTGAAACGACCCGCAGTAGTCTATGGCATGGATGCCGTTGACGCAATCGAATATTTCCCGCATGAAAAGGCCGCCTCCCGGTCGGGCGGCGGCCGCCTTCGATTGAAAGTCCCTCAGCCCCTAGATATTACTCTTCGAAGAGCGATTTCAGAACGCCCCAGGTTCCCCGATCGATCGAGTTCGGAATGTTCATCGGGTCGCCGGGATTGCTGTACTCGAATCCGACTTCCGCCGTGCCGTCGCCGTTTTCGTCGCCGATCTCGTCGCCGTTCGGATAGCCGTCGCCGTCGGAGTCTTTCACCGCGAGGGCGCTGTTCCACGCATAACCGTTCTTTCGGTAATCGACGCCGAAGTTGTTGAGATCCTGACCCGAGGTCGGGGCGCCGGATCGATGGCAAATGAGGCACTTGTAATGCCGGTACACAGGGAGGGAACGCATATACTCCTCCCTGCTCTTGAGCGTGCCGGCGATGAGAAGCACGGCGGCAAAAAGGGATACAATTATAACGCTGCGCTTTAGCACTGGGCGCACCTATACCTCCAGTTTCCTAACCGTATTATATCACTGATAGTTGCGCCTGTCAAGCCCTGATCCCGCAAAAACCGTCGAGATCCGCATCCCTCATGATCGCCGCGGCGGCTTCCGAGTCCCCCGGCGCTCCGCATTCGCGCAGTGCATGCGCGAGTGCGGCAACGAGCTGCTCGAGCGTCGCGGCGTCATGAAGCCCGAGGAAGCCCGTTCGCAGGACCCTGCCCTTGAGCTCGTCCTGCCCGTTCGCCGCGACGAAGCCGTCCCGCGCGAGGGAATCGAGAACGCGCTCCGATTCGCATCCGGCCGGAAGAACAAGAACCTGCACGGCGGAGCAAGGATGCTTCGAATACGACGAAAGCCCCAGGCTCCCCGCCGCCCGCAGAAAGGCCTCTGATGCCCTCCGGTGCCTCGCGATCATTCGCTCGAATCCGTACTCCCGCAGTCCGAGGAGAGACCGGTGCATGATCTGGATCGCGGAAGTCGCGGGGGTGAACGGCGTGTCCCCCGCGGCCGCGGCGCGCCCGGCCCGGCCGAAGTCGAAATAGTAGAGCCCCGCGCGGCGCCTCCCGGCGAGCCCGAGAGCGCGCGCTCCCACCGCCGCGAAGCTCACGCCGGGATACGCGGCGAGGGACTTCTGGCTCGCGCCGATCGCGAGATCGATCCCCCATTCGTCCATCCGGAAATCCTCGGCGCCGAGTGAGCTGATCGCGTCGGCGATCACGATCGGCCGGTCCGCGCCGAGCCGCGCGGCGAGCCCGGCGAGCGGGAACAGGAGACCGGTGGACGACTCGACGTGCGTGAGCGCGACGAACTCGGGACGCTCGCGCTCGATGCGATCGGCGACCGCGTCGACGTCGATGGCGCGCTCCGGCTCGAAGCTCATGACCGAAACACGGCATTCGTACGCCCCGCAGATCTCGGCCCACCGGCGGCCGAACTTCCCGCCGGAGATGACGAGGACGCGGGAACCCGGAATCGTGGCGTTCGCGATCGCCGCTTCCATGGCGCCCGTGCCGGAGGAGGTGAGGAGATATACGGGAGACGATGTGCCGAACAGCTCCCGCAGCGCCGCCTCGCATTCGCGGACGATCGCTCTGAACTCCGCCGTGCGGTGGTGGAGCTGCGGCAGGCCCTTCCATGCATCCGGAGCCACCTGCACGGGCCCCGGGCTCACGATGACGGTGTCGCGCATGACCGGCGTCCCCTATGCGATACGCGCCGCGATCCAGCGCCAGATATCCTCTTTGCCCTCGCCCGTTTTGGCGGAGAAGAAGATCGGCGGCTCGGCGATATCGACGATGCCGTCGACGCTCTCGTTGAGCTCGCGGACCGCGCGGAAGCGATCGGGATTCGAGATCTTGTCCACCTTGGTGAACACGACGATGAACGGCCGCCCGCTCCGGGCAATGAGCGAGATCCGCTCGACGTCCTCCTTCGACGGCGCGTGTCGCGCGTCGACGAGCTGCACGACTCCGGCAAGCGCCTCGCGCCGCTCGATGTAGCCGTCGATGGCGGCGAGCCAGCTCTTGCGCGTATCGGCGGAGAGGCGCGCGAAGCCGTAGCCGGGAACGTCGACCAGGTAGAAGCGGTCGTTGACCGTGTAGAAATTGATCGTGCGGGTCTTGCCCGGCTCGTTGCTGATGCGGGCGAAGTTCTTCCGCTCGAAGAGGGTGTTGAGCAGGGACGATTTCCCGACGTTCGACCTCCCCGAAACGGCGACTTCCTTCCACGGGGATCTCGGAAACCGCGCGGGATCGAGCGTCGTGCAGGCGACGGCGAGGCTTCGTATCTTCATGACCGGCGGCATGTCAGTTCGCCGATTTCGGGAGCTGGCTGCCGAAGAATCCGCCGATGCTCCGCCGGTGCTCGATGCCCCAGTCGAGCTTCTTCGTGAGCACGAGCTCGAGCACCTGATCCATCGAGTCGGCCACGACGATCTTCAGATTCTTGCGGACCTCCTCGGGAAGCTCCTTGATGTTTTTCTCGTTCCCCTTCGGGAGAATGAGCTTCTGCACCCCGGCCCGCAGCGCGGCGACCGATTTCTCGTTGATGCCGCCGACGGGCAGCACCTTGCCGCGGAGCGTGACCTCCCCGGTCATCGCGATGTCGCGGTTCACCGGGATGTCGAAGAACGCCGAGACGAGCGCCGTCGCGATGGCGACCCCCGCGCTCGGCCCGTCCTTCGGGATGGCCCCCTCGGGAACGTGCACGTGCACGTCGATCGAGGAGAAAAAGTCGTTCTCGAGCGGGAGCATGCGCGCCTTGTTCCGCGCGAAGCTGAGCGCGATCTTGGCCGATTCCTGCATGACCTCGCCGAGCTGGCCGGTGAGAATGAGCTCCCCCTTGCCCGGCATGAGGGTCACCTCGATGTTGAGGATCTCCCCGCCGACCTCGGTCCACGCGAGGCCCGTCGTGACGCCGACGGATTCGCGCTCGTCGATCTCGCTGTCGGTGTACTTCGGGATCCCGAGATAGCTCTCGAGGTGCCTCCGCGTGATCCGGATGGTCCGCCCCGCATCCTCCGACGGACCGGAGGCGAGCTTGCGCGCCACCTTGCGGCAGATCGACGCGAGCTCGCGCTCGAGGTTCCGGACGCCGGCCTCGCGCGTGTAGAGGCGGATCAGATCGGTCATCGTCGCCGTCGAGATCCTGAGCTGCCCTTCCTTGATGCCGTGCGCCTTCATCTGCTTCGGCAGGAGGAATTTCTGGGCGATCGCGATCTTCTCGTGGAGGAGATATCCCGGGAGCCGGATGACCTCCATGCGGTCCTGGAGGGCCGGCGGTATGGTGAACATGACGTTCGCCGTCGTGATGAACATCACTTCGCTCAGGTCGAACTCGACCTCGAGGAAGTGATCGCTGAAATGCTTGTTCTGGTCGGGATCGAGCACCTCGAGGAGGGCAGCCGACGGATCCCCGCGGAAGTCCGCGCCGAGCTTGTCGATCTCGTCGAGGAGCAGCACGGGATTCTTGCTTCCCGCCTTTCGCAACATCTGGACGATGCGGCCGGGGAGCGAGCCGATGTACGTTCGGCGGTGCCCCCGGATCTCCGCCTCGTCGCGGATCCCGCCGAGGGAGATCCTGACGAAGTTGCGCCCGATCGCGTCGGCGATCGAGTGTCCGAGGGAGGTCTTTCCGACGCCGGGCGGGCCGACGAAGCAGAGGATCGGGCCCCTGAGGTTCCCGACGAGCTTCACGACCGAGAGGAACTCGATGATACGCTCCTTGACCTTGGCGAGGCCATAGTGGTCCGCGTCGAGCTTCGCCTTCACCTGCGCGAGGTCGAGGTTGTCGTGGGTGCGCTTGCGCCACGGGAGCGACGCGAGGGTCTCAATGTAGTTGCGCACGACGGTGGCCTCGGGCGCCATCGGGGACATCATCCGGAGCCGGTCGAGCTCCCGGTAGGCCATCTTCTCCGCCTCGCGGCTCATCCCCGCTTTCTTGATTTTCCGCTTGAGATCGCCGTATTCCTCGAAATCCTCCCCTTCGCCGAGCTCCTTCTTGATCGCCTTCATCTTCTCGTGGAGGAACAGCTCGCGCTGGGTCTTCTGGACCT
>JBFYZJ010000005.1:0-8144 GCA_041309565.1 Candidatus Krumholzibacteriota bacterium | reverse complement strand
CGACGAGATTCTCGAGGAGATCCGCCGCATCCAGCGCGAGGTCAAGATCCCCGTCGTCATCTCGATGGGCAACGTCGCCGGATCGGGGGGCTACTGGATCTCGATGTACGGCGACCGCATCTTCGCCGATCCGTACACGATCACGGGGAGCATCGGGGTGGTGTGGTTCAAGCCGGTGATGGAGCGCCTCTACGAAAAGGCCGGCATCACGAACGAGGTGTTCAAGGAGGGGAAGCACGCCGACGCCATGTCGACGAGCCGCCGCATGACCGAGGATGAGATCGAGATGCTCGGCGGATACATCGACGGCATGTACGGCATTTTCGTCGACAAGGTCGCCGAGGGGAGAAAGCTCGATCCCGACCGAGTGCGCGAGATCGGCGGCGGGCGCGTCTACTTCGGAACGCAGGCCCTCGAGATCGGGCTCGTCGACGAGCTCGGCGGCCTGAACGCCGCCGTCGCCTTCGCCGCGGAGAAGACCGGCATCGAGCGGGACTACCGCACGGTGTACTTCAGGGCGTTTCCGGGATTCTTCGGAAGCCTGAGCGCGGACGCGAGCCCCGTCGGCGTGGCGCGGACGCTCGGGAAACTGCTCGCGGGGGGCGGGCTCGGCGGCTTCGACGAGACGGTCACCGTGTTCTAGCGCACTGCCCGTTCGGGCACCGCGCTCAGCGCATGCGCTTCTCGACGAGGCGGAGAAGGTTGCCGCCGAGGATCTTGCGGATGTCCTTGTCGCTGTACCCGCGCTTCACGAGCTCCTCGGTGACGGCGGGGAGCTTCGAGACGTCCTCGAGCCCGACGGGGCAGGTCGATATCCCGTCGAAATCGGAGCCGAGCCCGACGTGGTCGACGCCGGCGATCCTGACCGCGTGGTCGATGTGATCGATGAGCGCGGAAAGCGGCACCGGCGGAATCTCCGCGACGCGCCGCTGGAACTCCTCTTCGAACGAGCTCCACGCCTTGCCGTAGTCGCCGCCGTACTGCGGCGCGAGCTCGGCGGCCCTCGCGCGGTACTCTACCCAGAGCACCGACACGCGATCGTAGTACGCCTTGTCGAGGAATCCCGGAAAGAAATTGACGCAGACGACGCCGCCGTTCTTCCGGACGGCGCGGAGCGCGTCGTCGCTCACGTTGCGGGGGATGTCGACGAGGGCCCGCATGCACGAATGCGAAACGAGCACCGGGCTCTTCGTCGTCGCGAGAACGTCGAGGAGCGTCTTCTCGGACACGTGCGAGCAGTCGACGATCATGCCGAGCCGGTCCATCTCGCGCACCACCGATTTGCCGAACTCCGTGAGTCCCCCGTGCGCCGGTTCCCCGTCGGACGAATCCGCCCACTTGTTCGTATTCATCCACGTGAGCGTCATGCACCGCACGCCGCGATCGTAATAATCGCGCAGCGCGTCGAGATCCTCGCCGATGAGATGGCCGCCCTCGATGCCGATGACCGCGGCGAGCTTGCCCTCCTTGGCGATGCGCCGCACGTCGGCGCCTCTGAGCGCGATTTCCATGCCGTGCGGATGTCGCCGCGCCTGCTCGTGGATCGCGTCGATCATCGCGCGCGCGCGCTCCGCCGCCAGGCTCTCGGGCACCTGCGGAGACACCCAGACGGCGAAGATCTGCGCGTCGAGGCCGCCGTCGAGCGCCCGCGAAAGGTCGATATGGCCGTCCGCGTGCCGTTCCCCGAGATCGATCGGCTCGTCGCCGACGAGCCGCATCGCGGTGTCGCAATGCGCGTCGAACACGATTGCCTTGCGGTGGAGCTCCATAATGTCCTCCAGAGAACTCCCGGTCACGGGCGCGACCGGACGGGGAAGAATGAGTGTCGAGGATACGATGATCGGAATCAGCGGATGCATGCGCCGCTCCTTGCGGTTGAATGATACACTCGGCGTGACGAGAACGGCCGATGACATGATACGGCAATGGACGTTACTCCGAAAGAGCCGATTTTGTTCCGGGACTTGACGCACGGATGGCACCGATGGGGTCCCCGCGCGGGCGCAGCGAGCTTTGCGAGCGAGCACGTGCGGGGTGCAATCGGTGACAGGACCCGCGCGGCGCGGGGCGCAACCAGCGGCAGGACCCGCGTTAGTGTACGATCTTGGCCCCCGTCGCGCTGTCCCCGTAGATGTAGAGCGCGTAGGGAAGGAGACTCTTCTTGCTCTTGATGGCGTAATCGAATTGTCCCGGCCCGTTGAAGCGAATATCGGTGCTGTTGCTCGCGAAGAAGTTCCACCCGCCTCCCCCGCCGAACGTGCAGTATTCGAAGTCCTCGACGACCCTGCCGTTGTAGAACTGGAGCCAGATCGTGTTGAGCGACTGGGGGTATTCGCTCTCCATCGCGAAGTACGAAGTGAGCGCGATTTGGACGTTCTTCATATTCTGCACGACGACCGCCACCTCGGCCGCCTTCTTCGATTTGTAAAAGTTCGATATGACGATCGTGGCGAGAAGCCCGATGATCTCGATCACGATGAACAGCTCGAGAAGCGTGAAGCCGGCGGCGCCGATGCGGCGGAGCCAGGACTTCCCGCGCGCGCCGCGCCTCCGTGGGCCTGCCAAAATGCCGCGAATGCCTCGCATTGTGCATTCCTCCGCGTGCGAAGTTCCGTTCCAGGCCTATGCCGATCTATGCCGGTGGAAAGAAGTGCAAGAAGCATGACAAAAAACCGGCGGCCCCCGCAGAGGAGCAGGGGCCGCACAATATAGCATCGATACAACAGTTATGCCCGATATTCCGCCTAGACGGATTCGACCTTCTTGACCTCGGGCACCTTTTCCTTGAGAACCCTCTCGATGCCGAACGCCAGGGTCATCTGCGACATGGGGCACCCCGCGCAGGATCCCTTGAGCCTGAGCTTCACGATGCCGTCCACGACGTCGACGAGCTCGACGTCCCCGCCGTCGGCCTGGAGGCTCGGACGGATCTGGTTCAGAATTTCTTCGACTTTCTCTCTCATCGATTCGCACCTCCGTGCTGAAGCGTGATTAAGATAGCAGGTCGGCCGGACCGAATCCACGATAAAATCTCGTAAGAAATGATTATCGTTTCAACGACATCACGGCGTCCGTACCGCATCCTTTCGAGATCCGCAATTATATCGGGAACTTTTCCCGCGGAATTCGCGTAAAAGAATTTGACAGATCGCCGATGGCCTTGCATATTTGGAGTGAAAGAGAGGTCGAGAAAACACGGAATAGGATAGCAACAAAAAAGAGCGCAGTTTCTCGCATGTCCTGATAGAGAGCCGAACCCACCTGTTTCCCCAGGACCAGTACCCCCACTCGTGCCCCACCACGTTCGCAGCTAATTTGTGCGTTTTGGCGCGCGCGAATTCGCCGTGGACGAAGTCTGCCCCGATTCGGAATGGAGGTGATGAACGATTCGCAGGATGATGCACATCGGACTGATCGACGACCCGTCTTCAACGCTAGCTTATCCAAGCATTGGGGGGAAAGAGCTATGAAAAAATGGTTGGTTATTGCTCTCTGCGCCTGTCTCGTCGCGACGCTTGCCAGCGCCGTTTTCGCGCGCGAGAATACGGCATCGAGAGTACGGATGAACCGCGCGACGTCGGCGTCGGAGTACGACAGCGAACTCCTCGATCCCGGCCTGCGCGGTTTCTATGAGGCCTCTGCGGTCGATACGTACTACCTCGTGTGGTACACCTTCGAGACGAACAGCTGGCAGGGCTGGACCCGCCTCGACCGCACCGCCCAGTACGACACGTTTTTCCATGTTGACGATTTCTCCGGGCTCGGCGGCGGCTCCTACGGCCGGCTCGTGCCGATATCCGGCACCAAGTCGATGTGGTGCGGCGCACGGGCGAACTCGGGCGATCCGTACCTGTGCGGATGGCTCGCGGCTCCCGGCTACGGCGACAACTGGGTCCAGGACCTGCAGACGAACGCCTTCAGCTTCGCCGGCCTCATCACGCTCGCCTATCACGGCATATTCGACTCCGAACTCGGATACGACTACACCTACGTCCAGTATGACGCCGGCGGCGGCAACTGGCAGACGGTGGCGACGTACGACAACGTCGTCGACACCGTCGCGACGGACATCATCACGCTGACGCAGGCGAAAACGAAGCTCCGCTTCCACTTCGTGGCGGACGGCGGCTTCAGCGACGAGGACGGCAACTGGAACTCGGACGGCCCCGTGATCCTCGACGACATTCATCTCTATGACGCAGGCGGTCTTATCAACAACACCGAGACCTTCGAGACGGCGCGCGTCAACGCGGTCGACGTGGGCATCTGGCACGGCCGGCCGGGCCCCTCGTTCGGCGCATACTCGGGTCTGAAGAACAACCTCATGGACAAGGATCCGTGCGGCGACAACTTCGGCACGCAGGTCGTGTTCTTCATCGGTTCGCCGAACCCGAGCTCGAGCTATCCGGGTCTCTACGACACGCCGTTCTGCCAGGGAGGCGGCGGCACGGAGGCTCCGTGCCAGAACGATTACATCGTGTCCCCCGTCATCGACATGACGAAGTACTCGACGGCGAAGAACACCGTTCAGAACGGCACCATTCCGGCGGGCGACCTCCCGCTCCTCGGCGGCACCCTGATCGAGTACACGGTGTATCGCGACCTCGCGGTTCCGAACCTCGTGTTCTACGAGGAGTACGTCCGGAACATCACGGACGGCTGCCCCGGGCCGTGGCTGAACGACGCGTGGGTATGGTACGGCGAGAATCAGGACTACATCTACTCGGCGTACGACGTGAGCCACCTTGTCTTCGCGGACAAGATCCAGATCGCGCTCACCTGCCGCGACATGTGCGACATCTGGTACCTCCAGTTCGGCAACTGCGCCTCGCACACACCGTCCCCGTGGTTCGACAACGTGCGCGTCGAGCGCTACAAGACGTCGGGCCCGCAGTGGAGCTACCGCGATCTCGAGCTCTTCCAGGATAACTTCCCCGAGATGGAGTTCAACCTCGAGAGCTATGTCCGCGCCGACATGGCCAGCGACATCAACACGAACGACAACCCGATCATCCGTCCGGGCGATTCGATCGTGCTCCAGTGCACCTCGCCGCTCGCCGGCGGCCTCGCATGGGACGGCGGTCATCCGGCGATCTACATGCATGTGAAGGCCTCGTACATCGGCGAGGACCTCGCGAAGCCCGCGAAGATCGCGGGACCGCAGCTCCAGGGCACCTACGGCTACTACAAGGGCGACGACGGCACCTGGACGACCATCCAGGGAGACACCGCCATTGTCGCCGGCCAAACGGTCAACAACTGGTACATGTTCGATCTGAACGACTCCCTCTTCACGAGAGGCTATCAGATCGAGTACTACTTCACCGCGAAGGACGCGCTCGGCATCGAGTCGAAGTGGCCCCGCCACAACTCGGCCGGAACGGTCGCGAATAACGTCCTTCAGGAGTATCTCGAGTTCACGTGCCTCCCGACGAAGAACAGCGACATCCTCTTTGTCGACGACTTCGGCGAGCGCCCCGACTACTTCCTGATCGGCCAGGTGCACGCGTACTGGTACAAGGTGTTCGAGGCGGTGCTGCCGGCGAACAACCAGCCCGACGTGTACGACGTGCAGGGCGCCGCGAGCGGGGCGTCGAACGGACCGGGAAGCAGGGCGAAGAACAAGCATCTCACCGATCACTACAACACGATCGTGTGGGACTGCGGCAACCTGACGATCACCACGATCACGGACGGCACGGTCAACAGCGACAAGGCGAACGACTGCCAGATGCTCGTCGACTGGCTGACCCTCAGCGAACACCGCTGCGGCCTCTGGGTCTGCGGCGACGACGTGGCGTTCGATCTTGACGCGCTCGGATCGACTCCCGCGCTGACCCTCATGGGCACGTGGTGCGGCGTCGATTACGTGGCGAACAGCTTCTTCAACGAGACCGGCGGCCGGACGGGCGGCGGCATCGTGAGCCCGCTCGTCAAGGGCTCGAACACCGGCATCTTCTATCATGGTGGCGTGCCCGATCAGTTCAACGTCTTCGGCGGATGCTTCATCATCAACCAGTTCGACGTGCTCGAGAAGACGGCGAACGGGCAGTACGCGCTGGAATATCCGTTGTTCCAGAGCACGCCCCGGTATGCAGGCATCCAGTCGGCGACGATGAACCCCGCCGGGTTCGAAGCGAGAACGATGTGGTTCGGATTCAGCTACATGTACATGCGCAACGACGTGGCCAGCTCTCCGACGGACCGCTTCCACATCGCGGCGGATGTCTTCAACTGGTTCCAGAATCCCATCAACGTCGACATCACGCCGGCGGAGACGCCGAAGTCCACGAAGCTGGCTCAGAACTTCCCGAACCCCTTCAACCCGTCGACCACGATCAAGTTCGACCTGAAGGAAAAGGGATTCGTCACGTTGAAGGTTTACAACGTGGCGGGCCAGCTCGTCCGGACGCTCGTGAACGGTGAAATGGATGCTACGACCCACTCGATCACCTGGAACGGCACGAACGACAGGGGCAGCGCGGTGGCGAGCGGCATCTACTTCTACAAGATGGAGACGAAGGACTTCAGCCAGACCAAGAAGATGGTCATGCTGAGATAAGGAGGCAGGGCGCAGCTTCGATCGACGCACAACGATCAGACAGCGAGCCCGCACCTGGGCCGGGAGCCCCCCTCCCGGCCCTCATTTTTTTCGCCGCCTGATGGCCCCCCGGCGATTCGTAAGTATCTATTTCGATCTACGCATTCGAGGCTCCGCCGAAAATGATTTACTCGATGGCCGATTCGTGCTACAATACGGTCGGCGGTTGAGTCTGCGGTGAAACATCGAAGCTTGTGAAAAAACGTGGCCGGAAACTGCCGTCTCCCACCCCCATCGGCGATTTCCCTCACGCGAAAAATCGAGCATGCCCGTGTGTCCTTAAGCAGATGGGGGGTAAGGACATGAGAGCTCTCTCGGCGATCCTCGCGATCGCGATCCTCGTGACATGTGTCTCCTCGGCGGCGGAAGCCCGCGACGGGGCGAAGACCGGCCTGCGGGCGACGCGGGACGGCTCCGCGTATCCGGAGTACGGGGAGGACGGGCTCGTCGATCCGGGCCTTCGCGGCTCTTACGAAGAGGCCGCGGTCGACACGTACTGCCTCGTCTGGTACGACTTCGAGCAGTACGACTGGCAGGGCTGGAAGCGGTTCGACGAGACCGCCCAGCCCGGCAATTTCTTCCGTGTGGACGATTTCGCAGGCCTGAGCGGCGGCTCATTCGGCCGGCTCGTGCCGATCGAGGGAACCAAATCGATGTGGTGCGGCACCCGGCCTGACGCGAACGACGACTATCTCTGCTCGTGGGAGGATGCGCCCGGATACGGGAACAGCTGGAGCCAGTGGCTCACGACGGGCGCGATCGCCTTCACGGGCGCGGTGACCATCTCGTATCACATCGTCTGGGATTCGGAGACCGGTTACGACTTCACGAAGGTCGAATACGACGCCGGTAACGAAAACTGGGAGGAGCTTGCCTCATACGACGGCGCGGGCAACGCGGTGGCATCCCACGTCATCGCGACCGCTCAGGCGAGCACGAAGCTCCGCTTCCGCTTCTCCTCGGACGGGGCGTGGAGCGATCAGGACGGTCTCTGGAACTCCGACGGCGGCTGCATCATCGACAGCATCGCGGTGGTCGACATGGGCGGATTCAACAGCTTCGAGAACTTCGAGGGCTCCGCGGTCGGCGACCACGACGCCGGCATCTGGACAGGCGAGCCCGAACCGGGCTTCGGCATGTACTCCGGCCTGAAGAACAACCTCATCGACAAGGATCCGTGCGGCGAGAATTTCGGGACGCAGATCGTGTTCTTCATCGGCTCCCCGAATCCGAGCTCGAGCTACCCGGGGCTCTACGACACACCGTTCTGCATCGGTCCCGGCGGAATTGAGGCTCCGTGCCAGTACGAGCTCGTTCAATCGCCGATCATCGATATGACGAAGTATTCGCCCGGGCGCAACGAGCTCCAAAGCGCCTCCATCCCGACGGGGGATCTCCCGCTCCTCGGCGGCTGCAGATTCAGGTTCACCGTCTACCGCGATCTGCCGCTTCCGAACCTCGTGTTCTATCAGTGGCACGTGCGGAGCATCACCGGCGGATGCCCCGGGCAGTGGGAGGATCGCGCCTTCGTCTACTACGGCCC
>JBFYZJ010000004.1:0-4896 GCA_041309565.1 Candidatus Krumholzibacteriota bacterium | reverse complement strand
ACCTACTCTTTGCCGTCCTGCTCGTCGCGTTGGCGAGTATACCCGCGCCGGCGAGCCATGCCAAAGGCATCCCCGACGGCTGCACGACGATCACCGTCGGGCGTCTCGCCTCGGCCGACGGCTCGGTCATGACCTCGCACACGTGCGACAGCCATGACGGGCGCACGTGGCTGTACGCCGTGCCGCATCGGAAGCACGCTCCCGGCTCGATGAACCGCATCTATCTCCATACCGAAGAGATGGCGAGCTACGGCGACACGACCGGTCTCGTCTACCGGGGATCGATTCCCGAGGTGCCCGAGACGTACGGGTACATCTGGGGATTCTACGCCTGCATCAACGAGCGTCAGCTCGCGATCGGGGAGTCGACCTTCGGCGGCCAGGACGTCATGAAGAGCGACCGGGGGATGTTCAACCTCTACGAGCTCACGCGTCTCATGGCCGAGCGCTGCGCGACGGCCCGCGAGGCGATCAGGCTCGCCGACGAGCTTCTCGCGAAGTACGGATACAACGACGGCGGCGAGTGCCTCACGATCGCCGACACGAAAGAGGTGTGGATGTTCGAGGTCGTCGGCCCCGGGCAGGGGAAGACCGGCGCCGTCTGGGCCGCCCAGCGCGTTCCCGACGACCATATAAGCGTGAACGCGAACAGCGCCCGCATCCGCCGGCTCGACCTCGACGACAAGGACAACTTTATGGCCTCGAAGAACGTGTTCAGCACGGCGGTCGAGATGGGGCTCTGGGATCCGAAGGGGGGCGAACCGTTCGAGTTCTGCTACGCGTACGGCGACCGCGCGTCGATGTGGGCGCGGCGGCGCGAATGGCGCGTGTACGACCTGCTCGCCCCGTCGCGCACGTTCGACGCGAATCAGGAGAATTTCCCCTTCTCGATCAAGCCCGAGAAGAAGGTCTCGGTCGAGGAGGTCATGAGGATATTCGAAGACACCTACGAGGGCACGGACTACGACATGACGAAGTTCATGCTCGTCAAGGACGAGAACGGGAAATTCGTCAAGAGCCCGTACGCGAATCCGTTCATGAACTACGACCAAATGCCGCTCTGGAAAATCAACGGCGCTCTCGGGGAGATGGGGGAACGCACGATCGCCCGCTACTACTGCGTCTACTTCACCGTCACCCAGTCGCGCGATTGGCTGCCCGATCCGGTCGGCGGCGTCTGCTGGTTCGCCTGGGACAATCCGGCGGCGACGTGTCACGCTCCGCTCTACTGCGGGATCACGGATCTCCCCGCCTCGTGGAAGTTCGGCGGGCCGAAGGGGCGCCCCGCCTACACCGAGGAGAGCGCGTGGTGGGCGTTCAACCGGGCGAGCGTCATCGCTGCTCACCGGTGGGGAGATATGAGGAAAGACGTGTACGCGGTGCGCGATCCCTTCAGGCGGCAGGCCTTCGACGAGCAGAAGCGGATCGACGACGAGGCGGCAAAGCTGTACGCCGAGGATCCGCGAAAGGCGGCGGAGTACCTGACCAAGTACAGCTGCGATTTCTGCGCGCGGATCACCGCGGCGTACTGGAAGCTGGGTGACGATCTGTTCACGAAGTACGACGAGAAGTGGTGATCGCGACGGCCGGCGCAGAGCCGGTCGGAGACGATTCGAGAGAAGCCCCCGGATGCCTCGCGGCGCCGGGGGCTTCTTCGTTTACCGAACGCGAATCCGGATTTTCCCAATAAATCAGATATTTTGCAATTGTTATTATTAAAGAGAAACAGCAAGGTATATACAGCAATAAATGTTTAGCTAACTCATTATATTGTAATTGACAAACTCGCTACTTTTGAATTAATATTAATTAAATTTAAGTAGGCTCTAAGAATCGGCTTCTGGCCTGGAGGGTGCCATCGTGGGAATGAAGCGAACGATCTCCGTTTTCATGCTCCTGTTCGTCCTCGCCGTGCCGGCGTTGGCGGCGTGTCCGAACGCGCCGAAGGACGGCATCTATACGACGTCCAACGGAACGATTCTCGGCGGCCGCGCCTCCGAGGCGTGGTGCAGCGGAGCGGGTCCGGGGCAGCCCGGCAACACCGAGAACGCCATGTCGTGGGACGGCGTCAATCTCGGCGGGCAGTGGAAGGTTTACGGCATGGCCGGCGGCGGCGCCGTCGAGACCGCGCGGTACTTCGACGCGTACGGTAACGGCTGGATCGATTACGTCACGAATTACACCGGCGGCCAGTTCTGGCTGTCGGGCGGCCATATCTGGGGGGACGGCACGACCGATTTCACCGGCAACCTCACATATTTCAACGTGGGCGCCCGCGTGACCTATGCAGCCGGGCAGCCGGTCGGCGTCACCTCGAACATCCTCCTGACCGGCGTCTTCGAGGAGTGCCCGAACTGCTCGATCGAGTACGCGATTTCGAACGCGATGCTCGTCTGGCAGACGGGCTATCCGTCGGCGATGCCCGCGAGCTATCCGCCGTTCCAGTGCAATGCCTCTTCCGGAGAGCTCTTCGACGCGTGCTGCATCGTCGCGAAGATCCATTGCACTCCTATTTCCACGAATCCGAGCACCTGGGGGGGAATCAAAGCCCTGTACCTGCAGTGAGCATCGTGTGAGGCATTCTTGGTGCGGGCGAATGGGGCCGGCCGGGTTCTCCGGCCGGCCCTTGACGTTCATGCCGCGGTAACCGCTCGTTGACAGCTTCGAGGTTTCTGCATTACAATTGAAAATTATCCTCGGATAGTTCCGAAAACCACGGGGAGATCGCCGGCCCCGGCGATGGGGGATCGAGTCTCGAGGCGCCCGGTTCGAATCGTCGGCCGGCGCCCGAAATCGCACTTATGCAACGAGCAAGATCTGAAGCCGTGCTCCTCGCGATCGCCGCTCTGGCGGCGGCCGTTATCGTTTCGAGCTGGATGCCGCGGCAGGCAGGCGCCTCGAGCCGCGACGACAATCGCCTGCCGTTCCGGTTCAAGCCGCTTGTCACGATGCGCTTTACTACGAGGACTCCGGATCGTCCCAAGATACCCTGCTTCGTCGCCGATATCGATCTCGACGGCAACGACGATCTTCTCGTCGACGAACCCGATCGGCTCTTCTGGTACAAGCTTCACGGCGATACGATAACGCTTCTGAGGGAGAACGCTTACGGGCGCAAGGGCGGCACGCGCATGATCACGGACGGCACCGGGGACGGACATCCCGACTTCTTCTTTCTCGAACCGCTTCCCAAGGGAGCGATGTTGTCCTTGCACGATTGGTATTCGCCGAAGGGTCCCTCGACGTCCCTCTCCACGATCGGCCCCCTCCTTCCGCTTGGATCCGGTGGTGAGAGCCCCGCGAGCAGGATCTTCATGTTCGGAAGCTTCATCGCCGAAAAGGGCGGGCCTCGCGCGATCTTGATCGGGCTCAATACGCTGAAGGCCGACGAACGCTGCCGCTCCCTTCTCGCGTTCGACGCGTCTTCGGGGAAGCGGATGTGGAGCTACGATTTCGCATCCGCCAGCCAGGAGCTCGTATGGGACTTTTTCGGCGACGCATTCCCGCGGATCGTGTTCACGACCGCCGCTTACGGGAACGGCGTCGTGTGCGAGGGAAGGGCCGACGACCTCTCCCATGTCATATGCCTCGATGGACGTGACGGCCGGCTTCTTTGGAAAAGGCAGCTGACCGGGCGGACCGGACGAGGGTACCTCGCGCTCGCCGACGTCAATGGCGATGGATCGCAGGAGATCCTCGTGGCCCGGTATTTCTTGAAATCCGATCCCACGGCGCTCGTGGGGGGACGGGATTGGGGGGTGGCAGCCTTGAATCGTGACGGCGATATTCTGGCGAGTGCAGCGATGCCGATGATACCGAAGGGGATCCGCGCCGCAGATCTCGACGGCGATTCGTCGCCGGAAATACTCGTGCGGGGAGCCGACGGAGAGATCGGAATCCTCGGAGCCGCTCTCGATATCAGGAGCCTTGTCTCTCCTTCCTCGGACGTGGACGGCTCCACGAATGAGATCTTCGGAGCCGGCGATTTCGTCGGTGACGGGAGGCCGGAGATCGTCTGCCGGCTTGGCCGCGCGCTCATGCTGCGAAATCAGAGGGGCGTGGTGATCGCCGAGCGCTCGTTCGCGCGGCAGATGCCGGACTCTGCCGCCGGCCGGCTCGAAGGGCCGGTTGACGCGTGGATCGCCCGGTGCGACGGCGAGAATCGCATCATCGCGGCGAACGGCGATTCGATCCAGCTCCTGATTCTCGAGCGGACGCCCCTCGCGGCGAGACTCGGCGCTTCCCGGCGGCAGCTGGCCGCCTGGGGCGCTGCCGGCGCCTTCGCGGCCGTATGGGCTACCTTTCACGTGCGACGCATGCTCAAACGCCGTCGGGAGCGTGGGATATCCCTCGACGAAGCGCATGACGAGCTCCTCAAGGCGATGTCGGCCTTCGGCCACGGTGGATCCTCGCTCAAGGTCATCGATCGGCTCAAGCTCCATCTCAAGAACTGGGACCGGATACAGGCCGACGGCGTGACGAGGGAGGAGCTCTTCGCGAAGCTGCGCGAGGCCTACGTGGAAACGGTCGTGCCCGAGATCAACCACATCGTGATGCTGGCCCGCAAGGCGCGCGTTCCGGAAGGAATCTGGAACTCGCTCCGGGCGGAGGCGGGATTCGCCTCGGAAGAGACAGACGCCGTCCTCGCCACGGGCTCCGAGGGGGACGCATACCGCCGGGAGCACATCGCGAAGTCGCTCGGCGCCCTCGACGCCGTCGACGGATCGCTCGCCGGCATCCGCGCGCATCTGCGCGCCATATTCCGGACTCCCGTCGCGGAGGTGCTCGAACGCCTCGTCGCGCGATTCAGGGAGGAGCACGGTGCACACGGGATATCGTTCGCGCTCGTGTCGGACGCGGCCGAAGCCGCGGACGCATTCATCTATCCCGTCACCT
>JBFYZJ010000003.1:0-6470 GCA_041309565.1 Candidatus Krumholzibacteriota bacterium | reverse complement strand
ACTTCGTCGCGAATTTCGCCAATCTCAAATACTCGTATATGAAGGACGACATACAGAAGGTCCAGCGGGAGCTCGAAGGCGGCTTCGACGCGCTGCAGCCGGTGATCGAGAAGACCGCGGTCGATCTCCACAAGAACAACCGCGCGCTCCTTTCGGCGTTCCTTACCGACTACTCGACGAGCCGCGCCGAGACGGCCGTGAAACGCTACCGGGAGCTCGGCGAGACGCTCATCAGGAAATACAACGACGGGTACGTGCAGGACGAAAAGGGGGAGCCGAAGGAAGTCGGCTATCCCGAGTCGTGGTACGGCGAGGTGATCCGCGCGAGACCCGATCAATTCAAGATAACGAACGAGGACACGCTGAAAACGGACTTGCCGTATTGACGGCGCGGAGCATGAAGGCGAAAAACAAAATCTCGGCGATCGTCATCGCGGGAAACGAGGAGCGGAACATCGCCGACTGCCTCGAGAGCCTCGCGTGGGCGGACGAGATCGTCGTCGTCGATTCGCGGAGCGCCGACCGGACCGTGGAAATCGCGAAGCGCTTCACCTCGAAGGTGCACGTGCGGGCGTGGGAGGGATACGCGAAGCAGAAGACGTATGCCCTGCAGGCCGCTTCGAACGAGTGGGTGTTGAGCATCGACGCCGACGAGCGCGTTCAGCCGCCGCTCGCCGAGGAAATCGCCGGCGCCGATCTGAGCGGCTTCGACGGCTACTGGATCAGACGAGAGAACTATTTCCTCGGGCGGAGGATCCGGGGCTGCGGGTGGGGGAGGGATCGCCAGCTGCGTCTCTTCCGGAAGAGCCGTACGACGGTGACCGACCGGGCGGTCCACGAGGGGTTCAGGGTCGAGGGGACCGTCGGTGCGCTCGCCGGCGCCATCACGCACTATTCCTATCGCACCCTGAAAGAGGCGTTCACGAAGGTCGATGCGTATTCGACGCTCGAAGCGAAGGAGAAAGCGGGGCGCATGACCGTGAATCCGTTCACGATGCTCTGCGCGGCGCCGTGCGCCTTCCTGCATCACTTCGTTGTCCGCAGGGGATTCGTCGACGGGACGCACGGCGCGATGGTCTCCTTCATGCACGCGCTCACGAAACTGCAGGTGCAGATGAAAATCTGGGAGATGCGCGGGAAATAGCGGCCGGGTCAGGGAGGCTCGTCGATTCGCGGCACCGAAACGAATATCGATCGCGGCACGATCGGGAAGATCCTCGTCATCAAGCTCCGCGCGGTGGGGGACGTGATCCTCTCGACGCCGGTTCTCCCGAATCTCCGCGCGGCGTTCCCCGCGGCGAGGATCGATTTTCTCGTCGAGCGGCTCTGCCGCGACGCGGTCGAGGGAAACGAGTTCGTCGACAACGTGATCGCGTTCGACAAGCGGGGGATGAACGGCGCGCGAATGCTCCTCGATCTGCGCCGCGCGCGGTACGACCTGGTCATCGATCTCTTCGGGAATCCCCGGAGCGCGCTCATGACCTTCGCGAGCGGGGCGCGGCACCGGGTCGGATACGATTTCAGGGCGCGCGCGTACGCGTACAATATCCTCGTGAAGCCGCGCGGCGCCGAGGTGCACAACGTCGAGTTCAACCTCGACGCGCTGCGGCGGATCGGCGTGGACGTGGCGCATACGTCCCCGCATTTTCCCCTGTCGACGGGGGACCGGGAGTTCGCGCGACGCGAGGCGGACCGCCTCGGCTTGACCGGCAGGCTCGCGGTCGGCTTCAATCCGGGGACGAACCGGCCGGCCGAGCGGTGGCCCGCGGAGCGGTTCGCGGAGCTCGGCAGGTTGCTCGCGGGCCGGTTCGGCGCGAGGATCTGCGTCTTCTGGGGGCCGGGGGAGCGGCCGCTCGCGGACGGGATCGCCGCGCGGATCGGAGAGGCGGCCGCCGTCGCGCCGCCGACGAGCCTCAAGCAGCTCGGCGCGATGTTCGAGCGGTGCTCCCTCGTCGTGAGCAACGATTCGGGGCCGATGCACATCGCGGCCGCGCTCGGCGCGCCCACCGTCGGGATATTCGGGCCGGTGAATCCCCTGCTGCAGGGGCCGTACGGCGAACGGGCCCGGTTCGTCCGGAAGGAAGAGCTTTCGTGTCTCGGCTGCAACTACGACAAGACATGTCCCATCGGGAATCCGTGCATGACGGAGCTGGAGCCTGAAACGGTGGCCGGCGTCGTCGAGGAGCTGATCGTTCGATGCGGTCTCGGAAAGAGAGTCGTTCAATGAAGAAGACGGATGGCCGTCCGGTCGACTGCAGGAAGTTCACCGGCTACAGGCCGTGCGCGCCGGGGTTGCGGTGTCTCCCCGCATGCCCCGATTTCGAGCCGATCGGCACGAGGATTCTCATCGTCAATCTCGACGCGATGGGGAACGTCCTCGTCACGACGAGCATCCTGCCCGCGCTGAAGAGAAAGTATCCGACGAGCCGCGTGAGCTGGATCACGCTCGGAAACGCGGCGCCGCTCCTGCGGAACAATCCGTACGTCGACGAGATCTTTCTCTGGGATCCGGAGAGCCGGCTCGTCCTCGAGCGCATGGAGTTCGACGTCGCGCTCAACGTGGACAAGTCGCGGCGCTCCGGCGCTTTCATCGCGGGCGTGACGGCGAAGGAGAAGCTCGGATTCGGGATTCATCCGAACGGGAGCGTCGTTCCGCTCAACGAGGAGGCGGAGGAGAACTACGCGCTCGGCCTCGACGATCATCTGAAATTCCACGTGAACGAAAAAACGGTGCAGCAGATCCAGTGCGAGCAGTTCAGGCTCGAATACCGGCGAGATCCATACGTGCTGCGGCTGACGGAGGAAGAGAAGGCGTTCTGCGCCGAGTACCGGCGGCGCGCCGGGATCCGTGACGGCGAGACGGTCGTCGGCTTCAACACCGGCTGCTCCGAGCTCTATCCGAACAAGAAGCTCACCGTCGATCAGCACGTCCGGCTCATCCGCGCGCTCTCGGGCCTGCCGGACGTCAGGCTCGTCCTCGTCGGCGGCCCGGAGGACACGGAGCGGAACGCCGAGATCGCGCGGATCGCCGGGGACGCCGTGATCGGCACGCCGACGACCGAGGGGGTGCGGCGCGGCCTCTGCTACATCGACATCTGCGACGCGATCGTCACGGGAGACTCCTTCGGTATGCACGCGTCGATCGGGCTCGGCAAATTCGTCGTCGCGTGGTTCGGCGTCACGTGCCCCCAGGAGATCGATCTCTACGACAACGGAGTCAAGATCGTCCCGGCGGGGCTCGAATGCTCGCCGTGCTGGAAGCGCGAGTGTCCGTACGGCCTCGAATGTATCGCCTCGGTCGATCTCGACGCGATCGCGGGGCATCTCGAGCGCTTCGCGGCGGGCCGCCGCGGCGCATCCGGGCGCGGACGGCGTTGAGCCGGAGCGGGAGGAGGCTCATTCAAATGGAAAACATCCTCATCGTCCGCACCGACCGGCTCGGGGACGTGCTCCTCACGACGCCCGTCTCGACCGCTCTTCGCGCGCGGTTTCCCCGGGCGCAGGTTTCGTGGCTCGTGAGCCCCTACGCGGCGCCGCTCCTCGAGCACAATCCCGACGTCGACCGGGTGTTCCTCGACGAGGGGCAGCCGCTGCGCGTCCTCGCCGAGGCGTTTCGCGCCGAGCGCTTCGACGCGGCGGTCGTCGCGTTCCCGCGATGGCGGCCGGTCGCGGCGCTGTGGCTCGCGCGGGTTCCCGTGCGCGTCGGCCCGGCGAACAAGGCGTATTGCGCCCTGCTGAACAGACGCGTTCGCCAGCACCGCTCGCGCGGGACGAAGCACGAGGCGGACTGCAACCTCGAGCTCCTCGAGCCGCTCGGCGTCCCGTTCAAGAGATATCCGACGAGATACGTCGCGACCGACCGGGAGCGGGAAACGTCCCGACTCGTCCTCGAGGCGAAGGGGATCTCCGGCGGCGCTCCCCTTGTCGTTCTTCATCCGGGCTCCGGCGGTTCCTCGGCGCGGTGGCCGCTCGGGCATTTCACGGAGCTGGCGGACCGTCTCATGGCGGACGGGTGCGACGTCGTCGTGACCGCGGGAGCGGGGGAGGATCACGCGGGCGCGATGGCCGCGGGGCTCCGCCGGCCTCCCGTGTTCGTCGCGGGAGGCGCCGTGAGCATCCGCGAGATGGCGGCGATTCTCTCCCGCGCCGCTCTCGTCGTGACGAACTCCACCGGACCGCTGCACCTCGCGGTCGCGCTCGGTGTCCGCACGGTATCGGTGTACTCGCCGCTCCCGGCGCGCCGGCCGGAGCGATGGGGGCCGTACCCCGCGTACGTCGAGGGGGACGATGCGCATCGCGTGCTCCTCGCGCCGCTTCGCGGCGCCGTCGAGGATATGGGAGGGATATCCGTGGATGAAGTGTGGAGACAGTGCCGAGCTCAGCTTGCGAGCGCAGCCTCCCGGTGATTATTCGTTCCGCAGGGCCTCGACCGGATCGACGGCCGCCGCCCGCGAGGCGGGATAGTACCCCGCGGCGACGCTCACCCCGATCCCGATGCCGAGCGCGATGAGCACGAGCCACGGCGGCATGGCGAAAAGCTCGATCGCCTCGACCCCCTGGCGCGCCATGATCGTCCGGGCGACGAACGACGCCGCGCGGCTGATGATCCATCCGAAGAGAATGCCGAGGGCCGATCCGGCGGCGCCGATGACCCCCGATTCGACGAGGAACAGGAGTCTGATGTCCCGCTCGTCCGCGCCGAGGGATTTCAGGATGCCGATCTCCCTGCGCCGCTCGAGAATGGACATGATCATCGTGTTGACGATGCCGAGCGAGGCGGTGGCGAGCGCGATGAGGCCGACGATGCCGAGGATCAGCTTGAAATAGAGAAAGAACCGCTGCATCTCCTCGAACTGCTCGGCGAAGCTGAAGCTCCTGAAGCCGAGCGCTTCGACCGAGTCGCTCACGCTCTTGAACGAAACGGCCGGGTCCAGATCGAGCGTCACGCGGGGATACGAGTGCGACGACGCCGCGCCGGTGAGCGTCAGGGCGCCGCCGGAACCGAGCGCCATGAAGAGCTCGGACGGGTCGTCGCTCAGCCCCGACGAGCGCAGGCGCGCCGCCGTGGCCACGGGGACGATGATCGGCTCGAGGCGCGAACGGCCCTCGCGCTCGGACAGCACGCCGGCGACGACGAGCGTGTCCCGCACCGTGACGCGGTGGTTGAGGAATCCGTCGAGAAACCGCGAGATCCCCTCGTCGGCGAGCTCCCGCAGGCGGGCGAACGCATAACGCCTGACGAGGATCGAATCGCGATCCAGCGACTTCATCTTGTCGCGGACGTACTGCCTCGGATCGCGGGGAACGAGCCACACGAGGCCGCTGTCGATCGTCGCGGCCCGCACCGAGAGCGTGAACGATCTCCCCACGGCCGAGTCGGGCTCTGCGATGCCGAGCCGCTCGAGAAACGCCGTCGAGACGACCGCCTGCTTCGCGCTGTCCGATTCGAACGGCCGCCCGGCGAGCATGCCGGAAAAGAGCTTCGTCGCGACCGCGGAGGAGGGGAGCGCCTGCGCCTTGAGGAAGGCGGACGAATCCCCCATGACGACCGACACGGAGATCGCGTCGAACGGGTAGGCGAGCCGCACGCCGGGAATCCGCGAGAGCTCGGCGAGGGCCTCAGCGTCGAGCGTCCGGATCCTCGTCGTGTCGGACGGCGAAATCCGCGTCAGCGGGTAAACCTGCATCGTGGTGAAGAGCCCGAGCCGCTCGTACTGCCCGGAGACGTATCTCTGGTTGCCCGCGCCGAAGGAGACCATCGATACGAACGCGGCGATCGCGATGACGACGCCCGAGACGGTGAGCGCGGTGCGGAGCCGCATGCGTCGCAGGTTGCCCGCGGAGATCGAGACGAAGTCGCGAAGAATCATCGCCGCGCCTCCCCCGGGGAGCCTGCCTCCGCCTCGATGCGCCCGTAATGCATCCGCACGATCCGCCGGGCGATGCGCCTCGCGATGTCGACGTCGTGCGTGACCATGACGATCGTGAGGCCCCCGGCGTTGAGGCTCGCGAGGAGCGCCATGATCTGGTCCGCGTTCCCATGGTCCAGATTTCCCGTCGGCTCGTCGGCGAGGAGCAGCTCGGGGCCCTTGACGAGGGCGCGGGCGAGCGCGACGCGTTGCTGCTCGCCTCCGGAGAGATCGGCGGGCCGGTGGTCCATCCGGTCGGCGAGGCCGAGGCGATCGAGCATCGCGGCCGCCCGCGAGCGGCGCTCGCGCACCGGGCAGCCGTTGAAGTAGAGGGCGAGCTCGACGTTCTCGAGGGCGTTCCGGTGATGGACGAGGTTGAACGACTGGAACATCATGCCGATCCGCTTCGCGCGATACCCGGCGAGATCACGGCGCGAGAGGGAATCGAGCCGGACGCCCCTGAACTCGATGCCGCCCGACGTCGGCGTGTCGAGCCCGGCGATCAGGTTGAGGAGCGTCGACTTGCCCGAGCCGGACGCGCCGATGATCGCGAGGAACTCG
>JBFYZJ010000002.1:0-2845 GCA_041309565.1 Candidatus Krumholzibacteriota bacterium | reverse complement strand
CTCGTCGTGATCGCGGGGCTCGCCGTTCACATGGGCGCCGTCTATTCCCTCTACGTCTTGGCGTTCGCGCGGATGAATCCGCTCTCTTTCTTCAAGGGGATGCGCCCGGTGCAGCTCATCGCCTTCACGACGTCGTCGAGCAGCGCGACGCTGCCCGTCACGATGCAGGCCGCCGAAGAGAATCTCGGCGTCCCGAAGGGCATCGCGAGCTTCGTGCTGCCCCTCGGCGCCACGATCAACATGGACGGCACCGCCCTCTACCAGGGGGTCGCCGCCGTCTTCATCGCGCAGGTCTACGGCATCCCGCTCACCGTCGCCGGGCAGCTCACGATCGTGCTCATGGCCACCCTCTCGTCGGTCGCCACCGCCGGCGTGCCGAGCGTCGGAATCATCACCCTCACGATGGTGCTCACGTCGGTCGGGATCCCGCTCGAGGGGATCGCGCTCATCCTCGGCGTCGACCGGATCCTCGACATGTGCAGAACGGTCGTCAACGTCACCGGCGACGCGTCCGCCGCCGTGATGGTGGCGGCGACCGAAGGAACGCTCCGGAAAACGGGGACCGCCGAATGAAGAGATTCTCGATACTGTTTCCCGCCGGATTCGTCGCGCTCGCCCTCGTCGCGTCGTTCTTCCGGCTCGAGGCGCTCTGGGGGCTCTCCGCGTGGGGGGCAATCGCTCCGCTCGCGGCGCTCGTCCTCGCCATCGTCCTCGTGCCGCAGATGTTCGTGAAATCGGCGCCCGATCCGTTCCGGTTTCTCCCGCGCATTCCCTCGCGCGCCGCGCGCATCGCCGCAACCGCGGCCGCTGCCGCGATTCTCCTGTGGCTCCTGCGGTCCCGGACCGAGCTCTGGGGGGAGCGCTTCTCCTTGAGCGCCGCGATCGAAACGGGAGCGTACCGGCCCGAGGCACCGCTCGGGTACTTCGTCCAGCGGGAGATCTACCGCTTCATGAACGCGGTATTCCTCTCGAACGCCGATTCGATTCTCACCTTCTTCAGCATCCTCGCGGGGGCGGTCTACGCCGCGCTCGCCGTCAGGGCGGCCCGACTCCTCTTCGGCGATCGCGAAACCGGCGGGCTCGAGCGCCCCGCGGCCGCCGTGCTCCTTTTGGGCGGCTTTGCGGCGCTCTTCTTCGGCGCGGGCGGGACGGCGCAGCTCGCGATCGTCGCGGCCTTCGCGTTCGTCACGGAGTCGATCCGCTTCCTGCGGGGCGAACGCTCCCTCGCGCTCCCCGCGATCCTGCTCGCAGCCGCCGTGCTTTTCCATGTTTCGGCCGTGATTCTCGTTCCGCCGTTCGTATACCTCGTCGCGCGGGCGGCGCGGGCGGTCGAATCCCGCAGACGGGGCCTCATGGCCGGCGGACTGTTCACGCTCTGCCTCGCCGGCGGGGAGCTCGTTCTCTACGCGATCGCGAAGGCGACGGGGGACGGCGAGACCGCAACGCTCACGCTGAGCTTCGTCTTCGACGGCCCCTCCCTGCTGAACGCCCTCAACGCGCTTCTCATCCTCGGTCCGGCGTCGGTCGCCGGGGTGGCGCTCCTCGCCGCTGGCCTCCGGAAACACGGAGAGGCCGCGCCTGACGACTCCGGTCGGGGCGAGCTCGCGTTTCTCGATGCGTGCGCCCTCTCCTCACTGGCCGGCCTCATCCTCGGCGGCCACTACGTCGACGGGGGGCTCGCGTGGCACGCGCTCGCCGTGACGGGCCCGGCGCTCGCGCTCGTCGCGCTGCGCGCGCTCGCGCGGAATCTCGCCGGGACGGAGCTTCTCAAGCGGGCCGTGGTCTCCCTCGCCCTCGCGGGAGCGTTCCACACGGCCGCGCTCGTGCTCGTCGACGCGTCGCCGCGGTGGGCGGAACGGCGCCTCTTGGGCCTCGACCTCGATCCGGGCCGGGCGGAGATGATCGTCGCCGATTTCGCCCTCGAGGGAGGGGATATCGAGAAGGCCCGCGCCTCGTATCTCGTCTCGCTCGAAAAGCATCCCGCCAACGCCCCCGCGAACGCGCGCCTCGGACGGATCGCGATGAAGCGCGAGGAATACCCCGAGGCGATCACCCGCTTCCTCGACGCGCACGAGCTCGAGCGTGAAGCCCCGCACGGGCGTTTCGAGCTCGCCGAGGCCCTCATCGCGAACCGCTGGTTTCCCGAGGCGATCGCCCAGCTCGAAACGCTCACCGTCGCCTACCCCGAGAGCGTGGCGTTCTGGCGGCGTCTCGGGTTCGCGCGGAACAACGGCAATCGCTACGAACCGGCCATCGCCGCGTACGAGCGGGCGCTGGCCCTCGAGCCGCACAACGACGAGAACGTCAGAAACCTCGTCTCGGCGATGCTCAACAGGGGCGCCGAGCTCCAGGAGGCGAATCGGACCGACGATGCGCGGGGGATGTACGAGCGCGTCATCGCGACCTACCCCGACGACTGGCGCGCCTCCAACAATCTCGCCGTGATCGAGATGCGGTCGAACCGCATGACCAAAGCCCGGGAGATCCTCGCCGACGCGATCACACGGCACCCGTACGAATCGAGCCTGCACTTCAACATGGGGATCGTGCTCGACAAGCTCGGGGATTACCAGGGGGCGCTCGGACACATGCGCCTCGCCCGCGACTTCGACCCCATATACTCGGCCGCGCCGATGCACATCGAGAGACTCGAGAAACAGCTGGGGATATGGAATCCGGCTCAGCCCGACTCCGGCGCCCCTCCCATCGAATGATCGAGACCGCCGCTGCCGGCCGCCGCTACGGCCTCTGCATTTTCCAGACGAGAAACACGGTCTCGTAGGGACCGTCGAAATAGGGGCGCGAGCGGTACACCTCGTCGCTCCGGTAGATGGCGAGCTCGTCG
>JBFYZJ010000001.1:0-7712 GCA_041309565.1 Candidatus Krumholzibacteriota bacterium | reverse complement strand
CTCGTGCTCACCGACTCGGGCGGGCTCCAGGAGGAGGCTCCCGCGCTCGGGCTCCCGGTCGTCGTCATGCGCGACGAGACGGAACGCCCCGAGATCGTCGAGGCGGGCGGCGCGGTCCTCGCGGGACCGCACCGGAACCGGATCGTCGCCGAGGTCGAGCGCATTCTCGGAAATCGGCGCGTGTACGAGCGGATGGCGCGCGTGAGAAATCCCTTCGGCGACGGCCGCGCGGCCCGGCGCATCGTCCGGATCATCGACGCGTGGTTCGCGACCCCCGGCGCGATGGACACGCGGACGTTCAGGAGCAAGGTGGAGTACCGCCCATGAATTGCGCGGCCGAGCGAACCGTTTTCCACCCCCTCCGTGCGCTTCTCGCGCTCGTCATCGTCGCGACCGGATCGCTCGCGGGCGGCGGCGCGGTCGCCGAGACGCCGCGGCGCATCTGCGCGTCGCTCCAGGCGCACTACTATCTTTTCGACGAGGAGTTCTTCGATATCCCTGACGGCCTCGGCGCCGCCGCCGCGCTGCGCTACGAGATCGCGTCGGATTTCTATTTCGAGAACGTGATCGGATTCATCGACGGGAGCGCCGGCGGCGTCGACATCGACGGATTCGACTACCGGCTGAACCTCTTCGCGATCATTCCGTATTTCATTCCGGTTCCCTACCAGCCCGTCGCGCGGCTCGGCGTCGGATTCCTGTCGGTCAATCCCATCACCGCCACCCCGACCGATACATACCGCCCGACCCAGACCACGATGTACCTTCTCGGCGGCGCCGGGATCACGCGAACCTTCCTGAAACGGATGCTCGTCGAGGTGAGCGCGGATATCCTGTTCACGCCCTACCAGTACCGGATCTACACCTTCGACCGCCAGAGCGTGAGCACGAGCCTCGCGCGCTTCACGCACCTCTCGGCGACGCTCGCCGTCACCTACACGTTTTGATTTCCGGAATCCTCACGGAACGTAGATCAGCTTGATCTTCTTCGAGGCGCCCGCCGAACGCAGCACGCAGAAGTAGACTCCCGCGGCCTTGCCCTCCCCCGCCGGGGCCCAGCGCACCGTCCGGAGACCGCGGTTGTAGTAGCCGTCGGCGAGGCGGGCGACGATCCTCCCGGAAACGTCGTACACGTCGATTGCGACGGAGCCGGCCTGCGGCAGGAAGAAGCTCACGGTCGTCTCGCGCGTGAAGGGATTGGGGTAGTTCTTGAACCATTCGAGGCCGAACGGCCCGGGGAGCAAGTACCCCTCTTCCCTGCCGTCGCTCAGATAGGTGACGATCAGGTAGGCGTACGACGTCCCGGGCTCGACGGACATGTCCTTGAACGAGAAGTCTCCCGTGACGCTCCGCAGCGTATCGGGCGTTAGGAGCTCTCCGACCGTCCCCCCGTCGGCGAACCGGTACAGATGACAGCCCCGGATTCCCGGGAGATCCTTCAGCGTCCACGCGGCGAGGAGATAATCGGACCCCGCGGTCACCGATGCGCTCAGGTATACCGAGACGACCTCTATCGTTCTCTGCGTCGAAGACGGCTGTCCGCTTCCGCTCTCGACGACGAGATTCCACGTTCCCGAGTACAGCAGATTGATCGGGAAGGTCGCGATGATCCGCTCCTCACCGCGCCAATCGACGGCGGTCGCGCGGACCGTGTCGAATCCGATGGCGAGATACGCCGTCGCGCCGTACTCCATCCACGAACCGCGAATGTCGAGCACCGCGGACGCGTCACGCTCCTTGTCGATCGTATCGGGCAGAACGTCCTGGATCGCGGGAGCGGGCATGCCGCCGACGAACGTCGCGGAGACGTTCGATGCGCCGAGCGTGACGCCGGTGATCACCACGGGGCTTGCGATCCCCCCGTTCGTGTAGCTGTTCGGATCGGTGGCCGGGCCGAATCCCCGGTTGTTCGCGCTGCCCGGATAGGGATCGCCGCCGTCCCCCGTGTTCCCTCCCGCGTAGGTGGGCTCGAGGAGGTTGTACTCGCCGTCGGCTTCCTCGAGGACGAGCCCGCGGGCCTGTTTGCCGCTCGTCCCCCCGCTGTTTCCGAGGGTCGAGTAGGCAATGCTGTTCTCGGCGTGCCAGACAAGCAAGCCTTCCGCAACGAGGCCTGCGTCGAAGCCCCTTCTGCGCCTGTTCTCGACGACGAAATACTCCGCGGGGGGCGATCCGTTCCGCCATCCGCCCGAGTCGAGATTGAAATCCGCGGAATACGCGAGCCCGCCCCCGTCGATGACCATGTTGTCGATGTTGAACACGTATCGCGCGTTCGAGCGGTAGCTCCCGTCCTCGTCGCTGTAGCTGTCGTCGGACGTGAACTCGAACCGCAGGGTGAACGAGCAGGCGCCGGCGGGCAGATGCGCGCCGACATCGACCGGCTGCCGTCCGTTGAGCCTCCCCGTCAGCGCCATGAGGGTATCGACCGAGCCCCCGCGCTCCAGGAGAAGCCTGCCGTGGTCGAAGCCCGTTTCCGCGTCGATCCAGACGTCGAACGCCATCGTCACGGGGCGGGACGCGTCGACCGAGAACTCGCGGAACACCGACTCCCGCCAGCCGTTTCCATAGCCCCCGGCTCCCGGCCACTGCCGCGCGATTGCCTCCTCGTCGCTGTACGAGCAGATGAGCGCGTAGTTATTCGTCCCGTAAAGCGTCCGCTTGAATCGCCGCGTCGGAAGCGGCATCTTGAGCGCGTCCCCGCTCGTCGCGATGGCACGCAGATCGATCGTCCGGGCGCGCCAATCGATCTCCGTGAAATCGATCCATCCGAGCCGCTCGCGCGACCAGGCGCAGAGATGGGCCGGAGACACGGGCGTGTTCCAGTTGCCCGCCCCCATGAGCCCCCAGAATCCGATGCCGCTCGAGCCGCCGTCCCAGTCGTAGAGATCGGGGAGCCCGATCGCGTGCCCGAGCTCGTGGCAGATGACGCCGATCTCGATGATACCCGTTTCGCACGAGAGGGACGGAATCACGATGTAGTCGTCCACCTTGATCGCACCCCCCCCCGCCGCCGCGTCGTTCGTGGCGTAGGGCTCCCCTCCCGAGACCGGCCAGTTGCTGTAGGTCCACGAATGCGACCAGATATGCTGCGACACGCCGTCGCATTCGGCGCCGAAGGTCGGATGAATCACGAGCAGCACGTCGACGAAACCGTCGTCGTCCCCCGAGTTCGGAACGCCGTCGGGACCGTCGTTGTCGAACGAGCCGAAATCGGCGGACGGATCGAGCGCGTCGAGGATCTCCTTGATCATGTCGCCGGTGCGCGCGGTGCCGTACGGAGGCGGCAGGTAGCCTTGCGACGATCCGCCCGTATAATAAACCTCCGGCTGCGAGAGCTGCACCCAGTCGTAGACGGTGCCCGTCACGTCGAAAAGCCCGTACGACACCTCGCCCCAGTACTGGCGCAGGGTGCCCGTCGCCCAAGGGCCCGTGAATAACTCCCGGTCGAACGCGTTGTTGGTGAAAGGAGGGGTCATGCCGCTGTAGAGGCCGAGCACGACGGGAATCGAGAGCTCCCCGCCGAGCGCGTTGTCCGCGTTTCGCAGGGCCGTTCCCGCAGGCACCCGCAGAAGCCGGTACCGCGCATCCCCCCGAAGCTGGTTCGCCCGCCGCTCGAGCCACGCGTGCCGGAGCGCGAAGGCGTCCTTGCGGCTCTTCTTGAGTTCCTGATACTGCCGGGGAAGCGGTCCTCCCCGGCGGGGAGAAACGATCCCGGCGCCCGCCGCGCCCGCAAGTGAAAGCGCGCATGCGAGGAGGAGAATTTTCGTCGCGGTCGTTTTCAATCGATCACCCGCCGATGCATGAGCCGGCCGCAACCGCAGCGCATCACTCCGTCGGATTGATCACTGCCTTGTACGACGCCCCGGGGACCATCGTCTGCCCCTCGTCGCACATTGCGACGCCGATGAACTCGCTCTTCTCGTGGGAGACGAGGGAGATCTCGGCGTTCTCGAGCCCGGACGGAACGCTCAGCGTCAACGCATGGAGCACGAGCCTCGGCCCCTGCACGCAGGGGAAGGTCTCGCTGATCCCCGTCTCGAAGGTTCCGAGCATCGCCACGCGCTCCTTGTAGTACATATCGTTCTCGATTCTGACCCCCGCCGGAAGAACGAGCCGGTACTCGACCGCCGCGATCGGCATCGTCTCCGGGAAATTCACGATGATGTAGATGGTGGTCTCCCGGTCGCGCCCCCCCAGCTTGACCGTTCGCTGGGCGCCGTCGGCGTCGAAGAACACGCCGAAGCTCACTTCCTCCGAGATGTACGAAAGCGCCGTATCCGCGGCTGCCGTGTCCGCCGGCGCGCCCTCGGTCTTCTTGTCCCCCTTCCCGCACGAGCAGAGGAGAGACATGATCAGGATCGTGACGAGCACCAGGCTGACGCGCTGACGAAGAGCCATCGGACTACCTCCCTTTGAAACATGGTCAATAGACGCGTCTCATGCAACGGCTGAATGTTGAATAATAGAGGCAACCGCGTCGCTTGACAACGTATTTCGATGACATTCCCGTTGACCCGGCGTGCGGCATCGGCTAGAATGATCGCTGCTCTATTCGCGCTTCCGGCCCGGGCCGGCGGGCGCGCAGGCATCACACCTCCCGAGGAGGTATCTCCCTTGAAAGCCAAGAACGAAAAATTCGAGATTCTGCAAAAGAAGCGCGAGCAGGCGCTCCTCGGCGGCGGCGTCGAGCGAATGCAGAAGATCCACGAATCCGGGCGCCTGACGGCGCGCGAACGCATCCACAAGCTCTTCGACGAAGACACCTTTCAGGAGCTCGGCGTCTTCGTCACGCATCGCTCGACGTGGCCCGGCATGGAGGAGAACAAAATCGTCGGCGACGGCGTCGTCTGCGGACACGGGCTCGTGAACGGCAGGAACGTCTACGCGTTCGCGCAAGACTTCACCGTGTTCGGCGGCAGTCTCAGCGAGGCGAACGCGCGCAAGATCACCCGCCTGCTCGATATGGCGATGGAGAACGGCGCCCCCGTCGTGGGCCTCTGCGACAGCGGCGGCGCCCGCATCCAGGAAGGCGTGGCGAGCCTCGGCGGATACGCGGACATCTTCCTGCGGAACACGCTCGCCTCGGGGGTGATCCCGCAGATCTCGGCCATCCTCGGCCCGTGCGCGGGAGGCGCGGTCTACTCCCCCGCCATCACCGACTTCATCTTCATGGTCAAGGACACGAGCCACATGTTCATCACGGGCCCCAACGTCATCAAGAAGGTGACGCACGAGGACGTGACGTTCGAGGAGCTCGGCGGAGCGCTCACGCACAACAGCAAGAGCGGCGTGGCGCACTTCATGTCGGACAACGACGAGGAGTGCCTCGCGAAGATCAAGGATCTCCTCGCCTATCTCCCCCAGAACAACCTCGAGGACCCGCCGTACGCCGCGCCGAGCGACGATCCGGGCCGCCGGGAGCCGAAGCTCGCCGAGATCGTTCCCGACGATCCGCGCCAGCCGTACGACATCACCGAGGTCATCGATCTCATCGTCGACAACGGCGTCTTCCTCGAAGTGCAGCCGCTCTGGGCGAAGAACATCGTCGTCGGCTTCGCCCGCCTCAACGGGCACGTCGTGGGCGTCGTTGCGAACCAGCCGCTCCATATGGCCGGCGTTCTCGACATCGACTCCTCGATCAAGGGCGCCCGCTTCATCCGTTTCTGCGACGCCTTCAACGTCCCGCTCATCACCTTCGAAGACGTTCCCGGCTTCCTCCCGGGCACGCAGCAGGAATGGAGCGGCATCATCAGGCACGGCGCCAAGCTCATCTTCGCCTACTGCGAGGCGACGGTGCCCAAGATCACGGTGATCACGAGGAAAGCGTACGGCGGCGCCTACTGCGTCATGTCGAGCAAGCACATCAGGGGGGATTACAACGTCGCGTGGCCGACGGCGGAGATCGCCGTCATGGGGGCCGAAGGCGCGGTCAATATTCTCTACCGGAAGGAGATCTCGTCGGCCGAGGACCCCGACGCCGAGCTCCAGCGCTACATCGACATGTACGTCGAGTCGTTCGCCAATCCGTACGTCGCCGCCTCCTTCGGCTACCTCGACGACGTCATCAGCCCCGAGAACACGAGGCCGATGATCATTCACGCGCTCGAGAATCTCATCAACAAGCGGCAGCAGCTGCCGCCGAAAAAACACGGCAACATTCCTCTGTGAGAGGTCGTTCCATGCCGCGCAAAAAGACGAAAAAGGACCTCGCGGGGGAATTCGGGAGCTGGCAGGAAGAAACGTACCGTCCCTTCAGCGTCAAGGGAGGCGAGCGGAAGAGCCCCTTCGAGACGACGTCGGGCATCGAGATCAAACCCCTCTACACCCCGCTCGACGCCCCGGAGCTCTCGTATCTCGATCGCCTCTCCTTCCCCGGATCATACCCCTATACGAGAGGCGTCTATCCCACCATGTTCCGGGGCAAGTTCTGGACGATGCGGCAGTACGCCGGATTCGGATCCGCGGAGGAGACGAATCTCCGTTTCCGCTACCTCCTCGAAAAGGGCCAGACCGGGCTCTCGATCGCCTTCGACCTGCCGACCCAGATGGGCTATGACTCCGACGATCCGATGGCCGAAGGTGAAATCGGAAGAGTAGGCGTCGCAATCGATTCCATCGACGACTTCAGAATATTAATGAAGGGAATCCCCCTCGATAAGGTCAGCACCTCGATGACCATCAACTCCACCGCCGCGATACTGCTCGCGATGTACGCGGTTCTGGCGGAGGAAACGGGCGTCCCCCGCTCGAAGATCTCGGGGACGATCCAGAACGACATCCTCAAGGAGTACTACGCCCGCGGTACGTACATCTATCCGCCTGCTCCCTCGATGCGGATCGTCACCGACATCTTCGCTTGGTGCAGGGATAACGCGCCGCAGTGGAATACGATCAGCATCAGCGGCTACCATATCCGCGAGGCGGGCTCGACGGCGGTGCAGGAGGTCGCCTTCACCCTTTCGGACGCCGTCACGTACGTCGAGGCCGCGATCGGAGCGGGGCTCGCCGTGGACGACTTCGCGCCGCGCCTGTCGTTCTTCTTCGGCGTGCACAACAACCTCCTCGAGGAAGTCGCGAAATTCCGGGCAGCCCGGCGCCTCTGGGCGCGCCTCATGAAGGACCGGTTCGGCGCGAAGAGCGACAAATCGCTCCTTCTCCGATTCCATACGCAGACGGCGGGCTGCTCGCTCACCGCGCAGCAGATCGAGAACAACGTCGTCCGGGTCACCCTCCAGGCCCTCGCCGCCGTCCTCGGCGGCACGCAGTCGCTCCATACGAACTCGAAGGACGAGGCGCTCAACCTCCCGTCGGAAGAGGCCGCGCTCACCGCGCTCCGCACCCAGCAGGTCATCGCGGAGGAATCGGGCGTGTGCGACGTCATCGATCCGCTCGGGGGCTCGTACGCGGTCGAGAAGCTCACCGACGAGATCGAGGAACGCTCGCTCGCGCTCATGAAGCGGATCGAGGATAGGGGGGGTATGATTCGGGCGATCGAGCAGCGCTTCCCGCAGGGCGAGATCGAACGGAGCGCATACGAATACCAGAAGGCGATCGAGAGCGGCGCTACCGGCGTCGTCGGCGTGAATCGATACGCGGGCTCATCCCCCGTCCGGAGCGGCTCGTTCAGGATCGACGCCTCGGTCGCCGAACGGCAGCGCACTCGCCTCGAGAGCTTCAAGCGCGGCCGCGACCGCGCCGCCGTATCCCGCCTTCTC